>NZ_NIQB01000061.1:0-979 GCF_018687865.1 Coxiella-like endosymbiont of Rhipicephalus sanguineus
CCTTTTTTCGGGTTAAGCAAATTATCCGCATGAATGCGTTGCCACAAAATTGAAGGATATAAAACCCTCGCGTTAGTTCGCGGCAGACCTGTTAAATTATAACGTTCTTGTAAAGCTGTTAAATTAATTATTTGTTGCCATCCATTAAGATCGGTTTGATAGCTTGCGGTGAGCCGTCCACTGCGACCTTTTCCAGTATCTTGGTCTTGATTTAAAAAAGCAGCCGTTAATACATATTGATCCTTGGCTGGGTTTCGTCCAGGAATATAATAGTTAGCGACTAAGGCACTATTAACGGAAGAGGCACACAAATAAGCATTAAATCGATGCCCATAAGGATTAATCCAACGGAAATTAGTTCGGATTAGGGCACGCACCCCTGTATCGGTTCCATACCCTAGTCCAAAGCTATATTGCTTTTTAGGTTCGGTATGGAGATGAATCGTGACAGGAACATATAAGCCTTTCGTCTTTTCAGGTTCTGGGGTAACTACTACTATGGAAAAGTAATTGCTATTAGTGAGACCTTCTCGAGTCTGTTTGATTTTTTCTTGGCTAAAATAATGACCTTCGGGATATTGCAAAAAGCGATGCATAAAAGCTTCGTTGAAAGGAGTATAGGAAAAATGAGTCACTCCAAAGTGGAATCGGGGGCCCGTATCAAAAATAATAGTTACCGCAGCGCGATAAGTACTTAAATTGATTTGGATTTGACTTTTTAGCATTTTTGCTTTAAAAAATCCTCGAGCAGCAGCCACATTAAACAAATCATTTTTCGCTTCCTCATATTTTTCAGAATCGAAAAAATCCCCCGCTTTTATTCGAAAATTTTCATAGAGTCGCTGAAAAGCTTTATCGGAACTACCAGGTCCTATAATCTCCAGTTCCACATGAGTAAAATACATTCGTGGGCCCGGATTTACGACAAAGTAGCTATTATACTGTACCTTTTTTCGGGTTAAGCAAATTATCCGCATGA
>NZ_NIQB01000062.1:0-11535 GCF_018687865.1 Coxiella-like endosymbiont of Rhipicephalus sanguineus
TCATGCGGATAATTTGCTTAACCCGAAAAAAGGGTACAGTATAATAGCTACAATTAGCAGTGCTGCTAAAGGTTTTCTTTCAAAGACTGGTTTTTTGCAAAGTCGAATTGATGGCCATTTTCTCTTTACAGCGTGGGATCAAACTCGCTTTATTATTCGAAGTTCACTAGGTTACACCGCCATAAAAAATATCGTTAATTTACCGATTTCGTTTCAATTTTTCGCAGGCGGGGCTCAAAGCTTACGGGGATATAGTTACAATTCAATTGGCCCTGGACGAGGTTTGGTTGTGGGTAGTTTTGAAATTCAACAAAAAATTGTGAAAAACCTTTATCTTTCAGCTTTTATTGATGCGGGAAATGTAAGCGATCAGATTTCTAAAAATAAATTAAAAGTTGACATTGGTCCAGGTTTAGTAATATTAACCCCTATTGGCATGTTCGAACTCACCATTGCCAACGCAATCAGTGAATCTAAAAAGCCTGGGTAATTCAATTTTCCATGGGATCACCATTATGATAACGAAATGGATAACTGGAGTTATTATCGGGCTTACTATTTTAATTTTAGTTCTTACTTTAATGTTCACAACACCTATCGGTCTACGGGTAGGATTAAAAATTGTAAAAAAATAATACCGGGTGAATTCACTTATTCAACAGCTTCAGGTCTTGTCCATGGGCCTTTAACTTTCACGAATTTTAATTATCGACACAACGGACTTAACATTATGATCGATAAATTAGCAATTGACTGGCAACCCCTTTATTTGTTAAGAGACCAAGTGTCTATATTTCATTTGGCGGCGAAAAATACTAAAATTATCCTGTCTCCTCAACCAGATGATGAAAAAATACGCAACCTGTTAAAAGAACCGCTTCCAATCGCTGTACATATTCAAAGCGGATCTTTTTCTAATTTGATTATTCAGAGGAATGCAAAACCTTATCCGATACATTTCAAAAACCTTTTGCTCCATAACGTGGCTCTCAACAATTCATTAATTGCTACGATAGATGGTCAAATGATTGAACCTTTTCCGGTAAATATTCACCTAATTTCTTCTGGGACCTGCGATAATTATCGTATTGCGCTCCGAGCAAAAAATCGTGATATTGATTGGCTCATTACGAGCAAAGGCACTCAAGAATGGATCGAAGCTCAAACACACGAAGCGCATACATTAAATGGGCAACTCAATGCTTTCATGAAAATTCAATTTGAGCCTACTTTCCGCTGGCAAATGGATGTTGATATTGCTCATTTAGATCTACAGAGAATCCTTAATAAATGGCCTCACCAATTAACTCTTCAACTTAGAACAGAAGGGTATTATGAAAATAAAACGGATGTTATACCTAATTTTACTATGACAGGAATGTTGCAATCTCAAAAAGCTTACATACATATTACCGGCCAACACCAACAGCAATGGGATTTGAATTGGATTGCAAATGTGGAAGATTTTTCGAATTTATTTGCGACAGCTCGTGGAACTTTACAAGGCCATGGCACAATCACTGGCCCTTCTAAATCACCTATCATTATGGGCGATATGATCGGTCATAATATTGCTTTTCCGAGTATTAAAATCAATAAACTGGAAAGCCATTGGCACATCGATTCTCTTTTTAATCAAGCCTTCGCTCTCCAACTCCACGCACAACAAATTCAAACTCCTACTCTACAACTATCGCAATTGGAAGTTAATGCTAGGGGACAACAACACGCGCACTATGTCGAGGCAGAAATGTTGATTGACGATAGATCTTCTGGAAAATTTGTTATTACTCTAGCAGGAGCGGGCAATATACAAAATAAGGTTGGGACTAGGATTTTTCATCAATTTAACATTCAGTCACAAAAATTCGGAGATTGGAACGCCGATCAGCCCGTAAAAATCACCATTAGCCAAAACCAAACTATCCTCGCTCCAATTTGTTTGCACTCCGGGCAAAATCATATGTGCTTGCAAGGTCAATGGGGCACAAAACCCATTTCTTTTATTCGCGGAAAATTAACTATAAACTCCAATGATCTAGGTCTTATTAGCGCTATTCTCCCAGACACCATTCAACCTCATGGGCAATTAATTGCTAACCTAGATATTAGCGGGTCATCTACACAACCAGCTATCTATGGTACGGTAGAATTGCGACAGGGAAATATCAATTTTCCAGGATTGAGAGTGAGTCTTACTAAGGTTCAAGCTTCTATAGAAGCAACCTGGTCAACCATTTATTACCATTTAGAAGGTTACTCCCAAAATCAGCTAGTCCAAATCGTGGGTCAAACACAATTAAATATACCGGGTTACCCAACAACGTTTAGTTTGCGTGATGAAAATGTTTTAATTGTAAATACTCATCAATATATAATTTACGGTTCACCTGATTTAAGAATCGATATTGCGGGACGAGATATCGACATAACTGGTACGCTCATCATTCCTCGCGCTATTCTTAAACCCACTACATTTAGTCGCTCCACCATTTTAACGGGTGATGCGGTTTTTGTGGGTCCTGAAGTTGAAAAGGAATCCCTCTGGCGAATCAATATAGATATCCAAGTTATGCTGGGTGATCAAGTCGTTATTGATTCCTTGGGGACAAAAGGTCGGTTGAGGGTGAATTTACGCTCTTGAAAACAGCGCCTCAGCCCCTAATTGCCAATGGTCGAATTACTATTATCGACGGAACGTTCACTACCCATGGGCGGACCTTGGATATCACCCCCCACTCTTCGATTAGTTTTATTCAAAGCCTAGTCACTAATCCTATTTTAGGCGTTCGCGCCGTATGCGTATTAGAACCTCGCCTATCGTTTCCCAGCCAGGGCCAGGCCTTGGGCTTGGAGGAGCGGTGACCATAGGTATTGATATTGATGGAACTTTACACCATCCGGAAGTCAGCTTATATGCTTCAGATCCTGATCTCACTCAAGCAGATATTTTATCTTATTTAATTTTCGGGCACCCCGCGAATGCGAATACGCCCGATAATGTGAATTTTTTAGTAGATGCTATTGATACATTAAACATCGGCGGAGGAAAAACTTCAGTAGGTGGAATTGTTGATCAAATTACTCAAGGCTTGGGGCTAACAGAATTAGGCATCGAATCCCAAACTACGGCAACTGCACTAGGGATTCCCAGCAAGAGCCCTACTCAAAGCTCCTTTGTAGTGGGGCGGTATTTATCGCCACGTCTTTATGTTCGATACAGTCGTGGAATAACCACACCAATCAATATCGTACAGCTTCGCTATCTCATCAGTGAAAATTGGGCCA
The DNA here is from genome assembly GCF_018687865.1 of Coxiella-like endosymbiont of Rhipicephalus sanguineus. Taxonomy (NCBI): domain Bacteria; kingdom Pseudomonadati; phylum Pseudomonadota; class Gammaproteobacteria; order Legionellales; family Coxiellaceae; species Coxiella-like endosymbiont of Rhipicephalus sanguineus. The sequence continues at coordinate 3,289 of NZ_NIQB01000062.1, forward strand.
TCCAAACAGAAGCGAGCTCTTTAGGCAACGACGTAGATATCCTATATAGCATCGAACAAAATTAGACTAGTGCCTTATCACTTTTTAATATTAGGGATTTAGAAATTTATTTTCTCAACATCCGTAGATGGCCTGCGTACGGGATGATGGAACGGATTTTATAAGCACACGCGCGGGGAGGGGGGGCCTTAAAAATAAATATTGATTGTGGCGCTGGGCTTAATTTGGATTCGGTATTGCTCCTGGTATTGAAGTGTTGGTTAGCTTATGAAAAAGATTTGAATTCCTCGCGTTTTAAATCGCTGTTTGCACAGAACTTATGGTTGAATTAGTGAATTGTACGTCTCCCCAGAGAGAAAGATGTTGATGTGTAGAACGAAAGTTCTCTATAATTGTCTGAATTTCCTCCAACAGACCCTGCGCTGTCTCGAAACTAGCACTAATTCTATCTTAGATTTCTGAGTATTCATCGAGCTTATTTACGTAGTATTAGTAGTAGATAGTAGACTGTCTACTTGTTAGACTGTCTAACTTGTTCTAATAGAAAAAATAGAAAAAAATATTTATCGATAGTCACACCCAAATCAATATCAGAGCAAACGATTTGATTAGCGAAGAAAAAGAATTTTTTCCAAAAATAAATTGCTGTAGTTAAATCTTTAACTTGCCTATCATGAAGATAATTCTGATGCCAAACCTTGGCTAAAAAATAACAAATTAAGCACCTAATGCGATAAGACAGTTTCCTTTCCTTCTTTTTCTTCATTCGATATTTTTTTATCATTTTTGTTTTGTTCCAGTTCCGAAAGCACTGACTCTAAAGCCGCGGTATAGGTCTCAGACTGATTGCTGAGACTCTCAAGCTATTTCACTGATGGTATAACGTTGCAATTCATTAAATACGAGTAGAAATTTTACAAGAAGAGGAGAAACATGGACCGGTGAATCAGTTGTATCTCCAGGTATTGCGGTTGCCTCTCTCGCTACTTCTTATTTTTTTCTTCTTGTTTTTTCTTCTTTTCCTTCTTTCTCTTTTCCTTCTTTCTTTTTAAAGGCAATCCCAGCTGCTAACCAAAATATTCCCCAAGGATGTCAAGCAGGATCTATAAATGCCAACAAAGTCAGCGTGATTGCTAATCCAATTTGGGTAATCAAAATCCACCCTCACCTATGCCATAAATTAAGAGAGGTATACTGTGGTCCATGAACAGCACTCATAGAAACTTGATAAGATAGGCGTACTGTAAAAGACTGAGACTCACAATAAGCATCAAACTCACTCCCGCAGTGGTATACCAAGCCTGGAGAGTGCCAGTTAGCAAAACGAAGGGCAATGTAGAAGAAAAACTGAGAAAAAAACTGCGATCACGCGGCGATTAAACAAAAATTTAATTGGTCCTTTTTGGTTTTTGTGACTCATCTAACATTCATTCATTCATTGATACAAAAATTCACCGTCCCCTATTAAGGAAGGATTGCTATTTTCTTACCAAAGTCCCTATGACTGTGTTAAAATAGGAGAAAAATTTAACAATTCATTTTATAACTATGATTAGCGTTTTTGAATTATTTTCCATCGGTGTGGGGCCTTCCAGTTCACATACCGTGGGCCCTATGAGAGCAGCTCATGATTTCATCCAGACTCTCCAGCACAAATTAACTCATATTGACCGAATAACAATTACCCTCTACGGATCTTTGGCTTTTACCGGAAAAGGCCACGGTACGGATAAAGCCGTTACTCTAGGACTGATGGGTGAACAACCTGAAACTATTGATCCAGATAGCATCGATGATCAAATGAAACAAATTCGTGATAAAAGCAAATTAAGCTTATTAAAGCAACATACGATTAATTTTTCTGCAGAAAGCGACCTTATTTTTAATTATCAGAAAGTTTTTGATTTCCATTCAAATGGTCTTGAGTTCGCAGTTTATGACGCTAATAAAACCTTGATTAAAAAATCTTTGTATTTTTCCATTGGTGGGGGCTTTATTGTTAAGGATGAAAATAAAGATCAAGAAGTTTCTAACGGTCTTCCACTGAATACTCCATACCCTTTTAATTCCGCTGCTGAACTTATGGCTTACTGCCAAAGGGACAATCTCTCCATCGCTGATATCATGTTAGCCAATGAGAAAATGGGCCGAAACGAAAAAATTATTAAAGAAAATTTATTGTATATCGCCGCGATTATGGAAAATTGTATTAATAAAGGCTGTCAATCCGATGGTTTTCTGGCAGGTCCTTTACGGGTACGACGACGTGCCCCTTCGCTTTATCGCAAGCTATTGATTCTGGGTCCACCGACGGCTCAACATCCTCAAACCATGAATTGGTTGAATGTCTACGCAATGGCTGTTAATGAAGAAAATGCAGCGGGAGGTCGTGTCGTGACAGCACCTACGAATGGGGCGGCGGGAATTATTCCAGCAGTTTTAAGTTATTATAAATATTTTTGTAAAGGGGCTACTGAAAAAGGTGTTATTGATTTTTTATTAACAGCCGGTGCTATAGGCATGCTCTATAAAAAAAATGCTTCTATTTCGGGCGCTGAAATGGGTTGTCAGGGAGAAGTAGGTGTTGCATGTTCTATGGCTGCAGCCGGCTTAACAGCTTCTCTAGGCGGCACTGTGGCCCAAGTAGAAAATGCTGCTGAAATAGCAATGGAACACAATCTCGGCTTAACCTGCGATCCCGTTGGAGGGCTGGTGCAAATTCCCTGCATCGAACGTAATGCGATGGGTGCCGTTAAAGCAGTGAATGCGGCTCAATTAGCCCTTTCTGAGGATGGCGAACATAAAATATCCTTAGATATGGTAATTGCTACTATGCGCGAAATTGGCCGGAATATGAATTCTATTTATAAAGAAACCTCAAAGGGCGGGTTAGCTGTTGTGGTTAATATTACTGAATGCTAATAAGTAGCTGGCTAGCCTTAAAGCGCTTTGGGGATCAAACAGATCGAGAGTTTTAGTGGGAATTAGCTCAAAATGGTTTTTCTTTTTTCTTTAAATGCCGAAAATAAAAGAACATCGCTAATTTTATTAAGTTGTTAGGATAACGGGCCGTTAGTTTAGTTTAGTCATAATTTCAGGAATAATAGTAGCACAAACAAGCTGGTGTGAATTTAAATTATAAGCTGAATAGTCTTAATCAATCTTCGTCCACTAAAATAATGATTAGCATGCTGTTTTGCGTAAGTTATATTTAAGTTATAAGAATAAAAAAAACCCTACCGTTTTTTAAAACGGTAGGGTTTTTTAATAAAAACCTGGCGGTGACCTACTTTCGCATGGAAATAACCATACTATCATCGGCGCTGAGCGTTTTCACTTCTGAGTTCGGAATGGGATCAGGTGGGACCCGCTCGCTATAGCCACCAGGAAACTGGTGAAATTTAGTAAAAGGGCTTATGTAAAACCATTTAGGGTACATAGTCAAGTCGCACGATTAATTAGTACAGGTTAGCTTCACTCATTACTGAGCTTCCACATCCTGCCTATCAACGTTGTAGTCTTCAACGAATCTTTAGGGACCTCTAGGGTCCGGGAGATCTCATCTTGAGGGGGGCTTCCCGCTTAGATGCTTTCAGCGGTTATCCTGTCCGTACTTAGCTACCCGGCAGTGCCACTGGCGTGACAACCGGAACACCAGAGGTACGTCCACTCCGGTCCTCTCGTACTAGGAGCAGCTCCTCTCAAATCTCACGCCCACGGCAGATAGGGACCGAACTGTCTCACGACGTTCTAAACCCAGCTCACGTACCACTTTAAATGGCGAACAGCCATACCCTTGGGACCGGCTACAGCCCCAGGATGTGATGAGCCGACATCGAGGTGCCAAACACCACCGTCGATATGAACTCTTGGGTGGTATCAGCCTGTTATCCCCGGAGTACCTTTTATCCGTTGAGCGATGGCCCTTCCATAAAGGACCACCGGATCACTAAGACCTACTTTCGTACCTGCTCGACTTGTCAGTCTCGCAGTCAAGCACCCTTACGCCTTTGCACACAATGCACGATTTCCGACCGTGCTGAGGGTACCTTTGTACTCCTCCGTTACTTTTTTGGAGGAGACCGCCCCAGTCAAACTACCCACCATACACTGTCTCCAACCCGGATAACGGGTCAAGGTTAGAACCTCAAACACACCAAGGGTGGTATTTCAAGGATGGCTCCACTGGAGCTAGCGCTTCAGCTTCAAAGCCTCCCACCTATCCTACACAGGCATATTCAAAGTTCAATGTAAAGCTGTAGTAAAGGTTCACGGGGTCTTTCCGTCTAGCCGCGGGTACGCTGCATCTTCACAGCGATTTCAATTTCACTGAGCCTTGGGTGGAGACAGCGTGGCCATCGTTACGCCATTCGTGCAGGTCGGAACTTACCCGACAAGGAATTTCGCTTGAAATCTTAACTTATTCAATTAATTTGTAATTTGAATAGGTCGAAAAGTAATTTTACTTTTCCTACATGTCGCCATGTAGTCGGGACTATATCTTTATTCGAAGTTTATCGCGAAGTTTATCGAATATCCGGCATATAGTCTCTGAGGATTCTGATAAATTCGGCTCGCTATTGTTGACGATTTATTGTTTGAAGTAATTTCAGTAATCTTAATCAAACCTTTTCCTAAATAAAGAGGAAATAAAGAGGATATCTTGCTTCAATTAACTCAAATTAACTCAAGATATTTTGCAAATTTCTCAAAAGTTCAATTCCTTTGAAGTCTACAATGAATATCGTCAAAAAAACGGAATGATTATTGAATGATTATTTCTAATAAATCTTTCCGCCGTCTTACGAGATATCAATACAAGTGGTCTTTATAATTGTCATAAAACACTTGATAGCCAGTTTTGTTGTAACCTTTCTGAGTTTTTCTACTTTGCTGTTTAACGTTTAACAAAGCCAATCGAAAAGTATCCTTCGCCATATCTACAAAACTAACTGTCTAATCCAATTTTTTTTACCAGTCTTTCCTGCTGATTGTCCGCACCTGTCAGATTTTCACTGCTTTACATAAAAATTAAAAAATTTTATGTAAAGCGAGTACTGCAGGATGCTCGGAGTTTCCAGCATATAGCCAGATTTTACTAAGGCAGCAATCCTACCTTAGGACCGTTATAGTTACGGCCGCCGTTTACCGGGGCTTCAATTCGGAGCTTCGCCCGAGGGCTAACCCCATCATTTAACCTTCCGGCACCGGGCAGGCGTCACACCCTATACGTCCTCTTACGAGTTTGCAGAGTGCTGTGTTTTTAGTAAACAGTCGCAGCCACCTGGTATCTGCAACCCTCTTCAGCTCCAATCGCGAAGACTTTCACTTACTAAGGGCACACCTTCTCCCGAAGTTACGGTGTCATTTTGCCTAGTTCCTTCACCCAAGTTCTCTCAAACGCCTTAGTATTCTCTACCTGTCCACCTGTGTCGGTTTGGGGTACGGTTCTACAATACCTGAAGCTTAGAGACTTTTCCTGGAAGCCTGGCATTAGTCACTTCGCATGAACGAGTCATGCTTCGTCATCATATCTCAGAATTGAGTTCCCGGATTTGCCAAAGAACTCTTCCTACGCACTTAAACCACTACAGCCATCGAGTGGCTGACCTAGCCTTCTCCGTCCTCCCATCGCAGTATTGTAAAGTACAGGAATATTAACCTGTTTCCCATCGACTACGCATTTCTACTTCGCCTTAGGGGCCGACTCACCCTGCGCCGATTAGCGTTGCGCAGGAAACCTTGGACTTTCGGCGTGTAGGTTTTTCACCCACATTATCGTTACTCATGTCAGCATTCGCACTTCTGATACCTCCAGCAAACCTCTCGATTTACCTTCGCAGGCTTACAGAACGCTCCTCTACCAGCTCCAAAAAGAGCTCCGCAGCTTCGGTACATAGTTTAAGCCCCGTTAAATCTTTCGCGCAGGACGACTCGATCAGTGAGCTATTACGCTTTCTTTAAAGGATGGCTGCTTCTAAGCCAACCTCCTGACTGTCTGAGACTTCCCACATCGTTTTCCACTTAACTGTGATTTTGGGACCTTAGCTGGCGGTCTGGGCTGTTTCCCTTTTCACCACGGACCTTATCACCCGCAGTGTGTCTCCCGTGCTAAAACTTCTTGGTATTCGGAGTTTGCTTCGGTTTGGTAGGCCGGGATGGCTCCCTAACCGAAACAGTGCTCTACCCCCAAGAGTCATACACGAGGTGCTACCTAAATAGCTTTCGAGGAGAACCAGCTATCTCCGAGCTTGATTAGCCTTTCACTCCTATCCACAACTCATCCCCTACTTTTTCAACAGTAGTGGGTTCGGGCCTCCAGTCAGTGTTACCTGACCTTCACCCTGGCCATAGATAGATCGCCCGGTTTCGGGTCTACTTGTTGCAACTAAACGCCCATTTCAGACTCGGTTTCCCTACGCCTCCCCTATACAGTTAAGCTTGCTACAACAAGTAAGTCGCTGACCCATTATACAAAAGGTACGCCATCACACTTCCAAAGAAATGCTTTGACTGCTTGTACGCATACGGTTTCAGGTTCTATTTCACTCCCCTTGCCGGGTTCTTTTCACCTTTCCCTCACGGTACTAGTTCGCTATCGGTCAGTAAGGAGTATTTAGCCTTGGAGGATGGTCCCCCCGTATTCAGTCAAGATTTCACGTGTCCCGACCTACTCATCGTTACCCACATTATTAGCCCTTTTACATACGGGGCTATCACCCACTATGGCTGAACTTTCCAGAACATTCTGCTAAAGCCAATAATGATTTAGTAACTAGGCTGTTCCGCTTTCGCTCGCCACTACTGACGGAATCTCGGTTGATTTCTTTTCCTCTGGGTACTTAGATGTTTCAGTTCCCCAGGTTTGCCTTATGTGCCTATGAATTCAACACACAATAACCTTTACAAGGTTGGGTTTCCCCATTCGGAAATCTCCGGATCATTGCTTGTTTGCCAGCTTCCCGAAGCTTATTGCAGGCTACTACATCCTTCATCGCCTCTTACTGCCAAGCATCCACCATACGCGCTTATTCACTTGACTATGCAACCCTGAATGATTTCACGGTTGCTACGTCAATAACGACATTAGAATACCTAAAATTGGCGCCTTTACTTTTTCACCGAATTGTTAAAGAACTCCCTGCTTCGAATAAACTGTACAGGGTTTACCATCATACATTAAATAAAACATGAATGGCAAGAGAAACAAACGAAAGTTAAAACTTGTCTAAAGCTAAGCATAATCCATAAATTAGATCCACAAATTAGTTCCCTATGCGTAGTTTTAGCGAAGTATATGGAGTGGAGCCAGCGGAGTCGAACCGCCGACCTTCTGCTTGCAAGGCAGATGCTCTCCCAACTAAGCTATGGCCCCGAAATTGGTGGGTCTGGGAAGATTTGAACTTCCGACTTCACCCTTATCAGGGTGCGCTCTAACCAACTGAGCTACAGACCCGAGTTCATTAATCAGACATCTCAGGAACTTTCGTTATACCTGATTCTAAAATTCTGAAATAAACTCAGATCCTGGATTCTAAATTGCTAGAAAGCAGTTTGTGTGGATACACGTACGATAATTTTATCACTTTAAAGTTAAGGAGGTGATCCAGCCGCAGGTTCCCCTACGGCTACCTTGTTACGACTTCACCCCAGTCATAAATCATACCGTGGTGAGCGGCTTCCCGAAGGTTAGCTACCCGCTTCTGGTACAATTCACTCCCATGGTGTGACGGGCGGTGTGTACAAGGCCCGAGAACGTATTCACCGCGACATTCTGATTCGCGATTACTAGCGATTCCAGCTTCATGGAGTCGAGTTGCAGACTCCAATCCGGACTACGAGCAGCTTTTTGGGATTAGCTTTACCTCACGGTTTAGCAACCCTTTGTACTGCCCATTGTAGCACGTGTGTAGCCCTACCCGTAAGGCCATGATGACTTGACATCATCCTCACCTTCCTCCGGTTTATCACCGGCAGTCTCCTTAGATTCCCGGCCGAACCGCTGGCAACTAAGGACGAGGGTTGCGCTCGTTACGGGACTAACCAACATCTCACGACACGAGCTGACGACAGCCATGCAGCACCTGTCACTCGGTTCCTAAAGGCACCAAGTCATTTCTGACAAGTTCCGAGGATGTCAAGGGTAGGTAAGGTTTTTCGCGTTGCATCGAATTAAACCACATGCTCCACCGCTTGTGCGAGCCCCGTCAATTCCTTTGAGTTTTAATCTTGCGACCGTACTCCCCA
>NZ_NIQB01000063.1:0-1335 GCF_018687865.1 Coxiella-like endosymbiont of Rhipicephalus sanguineus
CTGATTCGGTAGCTGCTTGAGGTGTGTGGTGACAACACATCCCAGATAGATGACTGTTCACGACAGAACCCGGCTTATCGGTTGGCTTTATTTATTATTTTCAATACTTACAGTTAGCGAACTGTCTAAAAATATGGAGTCGTGTCGACGACCCTAGACCCTAACCCGCGGGAACATTGTTACCAAATTCAAATCGATAAATTCAAATCGATATAAAAAAATAACATTAACTATAAAGAGATAACAATAATGCAAGAGTGTTTATTAATGAGTAAGGATCGCCATGCTTTTTTTGAAACTGAACTACCCGATAGGTCTTGATACTACTTCTTGTCAATTTAGTTACGAAATATTCTTCGTGGTCGGTGGATTGTGATAGAGTCATCTCTAGTAAAGGTGAAAATATATCTGGGGCTTTAATTTGTTCCTCAGACCCAAAAACAAAGAAAAATACCACCGCCCGGCGCGGGGGCCGGGGCTTTAACGAGTTCTTGCTCTTTCCATAGCCGTTTAATTTCAGTCAAAACACCCTTTAAAGACTGGCGCAAAATGTCAAGCCTTTGCTTAATTTATCAAACTACGATCAATGTATCGGGGAAAACGAATAACCCCGACTGCCATGGTTTAACGCCGGATGAGTTATCGCGCTTTGATTTTAGCAAAATGGATTTCAGTCAAATTATCAACGACATTCGAAACAATACACATTTTCCGGACACAAAAAAATTGCTTCCGCACGACCACGACTTTATTATACAAAAGTTGTTTTGTTTTGTTGTAAATCCTTACCGATGCGTCGTTAGCTAATTTAAGGACTTCTTCAGCAATTGAACTAATTTTACAACAGTTGATGATAGGCAATATTGAGTGGGGGGAGTTTATACTTCCGATAAATTAGTTAAATAAAATGTGCTTTCCAAGCGAATCTTTCCAAGCGAATAATAAAAAATATATTAGGTGAGTAGGGACATTTAGCCAACCCCCCACCCTGTTGAGAAATAATGCTGATTATTGGTATAAAAACACTTGACCTATATTCCGCGTTGCAAAATTTATGGATTATAACAAGCAGGGCATAGCCAGAGTAATATAGCAGAACAAGTATTCACTATTACTGGAGAGAATGGTAATTAACTTAAGTAAGGTAGCCAAAAATTGGTGATCATTTTAAATTATTTGAATCATTAGAAGCCTTTAAGACCTGATTTTAATTTAATAACAGGATACGACCTAAAAAACGGCGCAAATGGACAATTTTCCAGCTCTCAATTACGAAGTTAATCTTCAAGAAAATAAAATATGTATTCGAAGATTAAATTATACTAAAATATTATT
>NZ_NIQB01000064.1:0-2760 GCF_018687865.1 Coxiella-like endosymbiont of Rhipicephalus sanguineus
CAAGAGAATCAAGGAAATATCATGCGTATAAAAAATTGCAATAATAAGAATTGCGCCAATATCATCAAAAATAGCTAAAGCTGTTAAAAATATCTTGAGGCCGATAGGTAATCGGTTTCCTAATAACGACAAAATTCCTAATGAAAACGGAATATCAGTGGCGGCAGGAATTGCCCACCCCCGTAGAGAGATAGGGTTGCTCCAATTAAAAGAAATATAGATTAAAGCTGGTACTACCATCCCCCCTAGTCCTGCTATTGCGGGTAGCGAAGCTTTAGCAAGACTGTTAAGCTCTCCTTCAAACATTTCTCGTTTAATTTCCAAACCCACTAATAAAAAGAAAATCGTCATTAATCCATCATTAATCCATAATAATAAGGGTTTGGTTAATTGCAACGAGCCTAATTGAATCCTAAGAGGGACATTAAACAAGGCCTCGTAATAAGTACGCCATGCTGTATTCTCAAGAATCAGCGCCAAGACAGCGGCGATAAAAAGAACAATACCACCACTGGATTCTAACTTAAAAAATTCACGCAGTGTTCTAACTTGCAATTACTTTCTCCGATAACAAAACTCCACAACTCAACAGGAGTATTAAGTTGCGGGGCTAAGGGTTAATGAGGTGATTCGAGGGGTTTTAATTCCAAATTTAACTACGGTGAACTTCACCAGTTTCTACCGTCGATACGATCCATTTGCGACATCTGCCACTGCAAGCATTAACTGCAAGCATTATAAATAGCAGAGCCAGAATCACGCCACTGATAAATCCGTCCATGAATCCCCAAATCACCCCTACAATCGTTCCCCAAAAAGTAGGTGCAAATGCATAACCTAAATAAATCGATTCAATTAAAATCGATTCAATTACGGAAACCATCGGTCGACCCCAACCGGTCCACCAACTGACTCATCCGAAAATGAGTAATCCCAACGCTCGAACAATATTAACCGCAAAACCAAATGCGGATAATAAGCCCAACCTGGCGCAATGATGATGTGTCATATAGCGTCCTTTGCTTAATTGTCCAGTATCATTGCCAAAGCAAAATTAGTATAACCCCATTTATTATGGAGTGCCAAGGATGACCGAGTCGTCCCTGTCGGTACGAGCAATGCACAGAATGTACTTGGAAATTCTGAATTTCTGGAAAACTTGCCTAGATGATTGCATTCTATTCTCAAACCCAGTAACATTCCGAATTCTGGAGGTAAATTAAGGTATGCCAATGATAGAAGTACCTGATAATAATGCTTTTGATATCGCTATGCGGCGCTTTAAACGAGCCTGTGAAAAAGCGGGTATCCTTACCAAATTACGTCAAATAGAATATTACGAAAAGCCTACAAGTAAACGTAAGCGAAAACGAGCTGCTGCTGTGAAGCGCTACGCAAAGAAAATTCAGAAAGAAAGGGAAGCACTAGAACGCGAGCGGACCCGCTATTAACTTATCATCAAGCAAAGAGGTCCATGAAGTAATGAGCTCAAATCCCGCATTCAATGAAGATATGAAAACTGCTATGCGGGCACAAGAAAAGGACCCTCTAAGTACTATTAGTTTCTTACTTGCAGTAATTAAGGCAACGTAAAATCGATAACCCCAAAGAACAAGATGGTAATGGGCTGGCTGGAAGAGAGCGACACAATTAAAAGTAATCGAAAAAATGGTCAAACAGCGTCGTAAGTCCATTAGCTAATATGAAAGTGGTAATCGGCCCGATCTCGCTGAGAAAGAACAACACGAAATTGAAATATTAGAAAGTTAACTCCCTGAAGTTATAAGCGAAACAGAAATTGATACGCTGGTTCAGGGAGCTATTGAAGAGACCCTGGCGAGCTCAATATTAAAGATATGGGGAATAGATAAATGGCATTACTGAAAAAAGCTAAGAGCCACCGCATCGACTATATGGGTGCGGTTAGCATAAAAGTGAAAAGCCTCTTGAGTCAAGTCTAAATTTATTTTGAGTAAAGATCACCTCCTCCACTCCATTAGTTAAGAAACGGCTGCGACAAATTGAAGCTGCGTATAGAATAGAATTATGCGACGTATCCCACAATCTTTCATTCAAGATCTGTTATCTCGTATTGATATTGTGGAATTAATTCAATCGCGTGTAAATCTGAAAAAGAGAGGTCACAACTATTTAGGGCTCTGTCCTTTTCATAATGAGAAAACACCCTCATTTACTGTCAGCCCTGCGAAACAATTCTATTATTGCTTCGGGTGCGGGGCTAGTGGAAATGCTATCAATTTTTTAATGGCATTTGATCGTACCGAATTTGTTGAAACCATTACAGATTTATCTGCTCAACTTGGCCTAGAAATTCCCCTAGAAGCTCGACATTCTAACTCACCTGAACGAGAAGAGCATTATAGCCTTTTAGAAAAAATTGCTCGTTATTATCAACAACAATTGAAACGTTCACCAATCGCTATTAATTATTTAAAATCGCGCGGCCTCACGGGCGAGATCGCCAAAAAATTTGCCATTGGATATGCACCGTCGAATTGGGAGAATTTAAAAGCATTTACCAAGAATTCTAAAATTAAAGCCCAACTAATTAGCAATGGATTGCTCATTAAAAAAGATCATCATCTCTTCGACCGTTTCCGTCATCGGATTATCTTTCCTATTCGCGCGTTCGGGGCCGTATTATCGCTTTTGGAGGGCGAGCCTTAGGTAACAAGCAACCCAAATACATGAATTCCCCCGAAACACCAATTTTCATAAAGGCAACGAATTATATGGGCT
>NZ_NIQB01000065.1:0-36778 GCF_018687865.1 Coxiella-like endosymbiont of Rhipicephalus sanguineus
CTGCTTCGTCAAAAACATTATCTAGAGATAACATAGGAATTTCATGAAAAACAGTTTTAAATGTTTTAAGTGGTTCAGCACCTACTCTTTGCGTTGGTGAGGTAGACACAATTAATTCTGGATATTTTTCTTCTAATTGTTTTAATTCGTGAAAAAGCTCATCATAAATCGAATCGGGGATAACAGGCTCCGACAAAACGTAATATCGATAATCGTAATCGTTAATCTCTTTACGTAACTGCTCGACCTGCTTGCGAATCTTTTCAGGAACCGCCACTTTTTCACCTATACTTTAACTGATGTATTTTCTTCAAAAAAATTCTGTATCCGTTGGGATTCTTCAAAATGACGAATCCAAGTTCGAATTTGGGAAATTTTATCCATATTTAAAGGTTTTCGCTCTTCATCCCACACTTCACCACCCAAATCTTCACTTAACTGCCCGTGCCATTTCTAACATACTATTAAAAGCTGTCATTGGGTCCGGCACACGCTTTAATAAAAGAAATAACACCCCAAAATTAGAACAAGAAAAACTACCCATTTTAGACAATTCAAATGTTCCTGGTCTATTTAATGATGCCAAACTAAATAATATCTGACCTCGCCCCCGATTTTCATTTCATGTCGATGAAAATATTTTTCTCACCATACTGCAAGCCGGCTGCTAATAAGGCCTGCAATAAATTCATACCCATTATAAGAATATTCTGGAGGTGCCATTAGATAGAGAGTCACAATCTTGCAAACATCATTAGAACTGGTTGGCTTTCCCAAAATACCATTCGCATTTTCTATTTTAATCTCAGTCTTCTTTCTAGCAGGAAAACTCAAAGCATCGTCTATGCCATTTTGAAAATCTCCCGAGAGCAATGATTCTGGACAGTAACTCCGACGATCTACCAACCGTCTTCACTAACGAATCCACAGAATCCAACATCCCCCCCCCTACCAACAGAAATATTAAAAATAAAGTGAACCACATAAAATTTACCTATCCCTTCTAAGCCACCTCCACCATCCGAATAGCCTCCTTCATATCGACGGAAACGATGCGTGAAACACCCGGCTCCTGCATGGTGACACCCATCAGATAATCGGCCATTTCTATGGTTACTTTGTTATGGCTAATTACTAAAAATTGCACCTCTTTTGACATCTCTTTAACCAACTGGCAGAAGCGCCCAACATTAATATCATCTAACGGTGCATCCACCTCATCTAAAATGCAAAAGGGTGCCGGATTTAGCTGAAATAAAGAAAAGACCAAAGCAACAGCGGTTAATGTTTTTTCACCGCCGGATAACATATGGATAGTAACATTTCGTTTCCCGGGTGGTTGCGCACGAACAATAACACCTGTAGTTAATAGATTGGCATCCGTCATTCCCAAAGCTGCACGACCCCCACCGAAAATGCATGGAAATAATGATTGAAATTGCTGATTGACTCGATCATAAGTTTCTTGAAACTTAGCGCGCGTTTCACGATCAATCTTATGAATGGCATTTTTTAAAATTTCTAAAGCTTCTGTTAAATCTGCATGTTGTTTATCTAAGTAGCTTTTTCTTTCATTAATATTTTCATATTCTTCGATAGCTGCCAAATTGATTGGACCCATTTGTTGAATATGCTCCACCACGTGACCAAGTTTTTCTTGCCAAGTATTAATTTCAGCTTCTTCAGGTAATTCGCGCATCAATTGCTCATAATTAAATCCGTTTTCATTTAATTGTTCTTGAATAGTAGTTTGACGCACACTTACCGTTTGCCGTTGCATCCGACACTCTTCTAATTGAGCTTGAGTTTCATTAAGTGCTTTTTGCGTGGCGAAACGTTCGCTTTCAAGACGACGTAAAGTTTGATTAATTTCTTCTAAATTCCCCTCCACTTCACGCAATTTTTTTCAATAGTCAATCGTTTATCCAATTGTGCTTGTAATTCTTGATTCAATGCTTCTAAAGGTTTGTCTCCTTCTGATAAGTACTGAGATAATGTTTCCCGCCGCTTTGTCAATTGTTTTAATTGTCGCTGATCTCGCACAATGGTTTGTTTTAATAAATTCAATTGATCCTCACTGCTCGCTAAACGAAGTCTAATTCGTCAGCCTCTTTACGTTTTTGATGATCTTCTTCTCGGCGCTCAACTAATTCTTGTTTATAATGATCGCGTTCCTGCAATAATTCCTCACGCCGGGTGATCAATTGTTGTTTGGAATCGCTCAAGGAGTGAGCTTTGGTTTTGATAAATTCTAATTTCTTTTGGTATTCGATTATTTTCTGCTCGCAATCGCTTAGCGATTCTTTCAGGTGAAGCTGTCGCTGTTTGGCATCCTTCAACCTCGCTCTTTTAGCGCTCAAGGTAGTTTTTATTGTCGTTGCTTCTGAACTTAATTCTTGATAAAGCCGAACCAGTGATTCACGATCTGCTTCTTGCTGAATTAATTTTTGTTCGCCTTCCTTCAAAAGTGCTTCTTGGTCCTTACATTTTTCCTGTTGTTCAATAATGTCGCTTTTCAATTGTTTCAATTCTTGCTCTCGGACCAAAAATCCGTTTTGTGCATACTGCATTTTAGAAATACGGATCCAGTTTTGCCCTAACCATACTCCCTCATGAGTTATCACAGATTCATTATTTTTCAATGAAGGCTGCAATTGCTGAGCTTCCTCTAAAGAATCAGCAATATAAATCCCCGCTAACCAATGCTGAAAAGGCCAATCGCTATTTATTTGGCTGGAAAGGGTTGCTTTATTGTCCTGAGACGGTTCTGCAGATATTGCACTTCGATCCACGAGAGTGAGCCTACCCGCAGAGAGTTCAGTCACAGGAGAAATAAATGCTTCCAATGAATCCACACAAACTGTATCAAAATATCCCCCCAATACAGTTTCTACAGCAATTTCCCACCCAGAATTTACTGTTAAGTTTTGACCTAATCGAGGATTCTCTTTTAAGCTTTGACGGGAAAGCCATTCATTGACACCTTCACTAGTGTCTTCTAAGGCCAATTTTTGCAAAGCTTCTAACGAAGCCGCACGCGCTTCCGTAGCTTGTAAAGCCTGATACAAGGTTTGCAATTCTGCACGCAACACTTTATTCGCTTCTCGTTGGAGTGCAATTTCATTAGCAAAGGTTTGTAACTGAGCTTGGGTTTCTTCGAGGTTTTTGCTTAGCATTGCCGATCGATCCTCCAAAGGAGAAATTTCACTATGCAGCTTCTCAAGCTGTAACTGATTCAAATTCTGCTGAAATTGCTGACGGCGTTTTCCTAATTCAGTTAATTGTTGCTCGCAATGCTCTTTTTTCGTACGCATCACTTCAAACTGACTGGCTATTTGTGACGTCTCAGTTTGGAAAGCCTCCCATATTTCTTGCCACCGATTCATATTCGCTTCCACCTCTGCTAAGGCCTGTGCAGCAGTAATTGCAATGGTTTTAATAGTAGATGATTGGGGCTTTAAGCGCTCTAGTTCCGCTTTCAACTCAGTGATCTGTTCTTCACATTCTGCAGTATTGTTTTGCAATTCTTTCCAAACTCCTTCATTTTCTTCTAATTCCATTTGCCACCGCTGATTTTTTTCTTGCGTATCTTTAATACGTTGTTCCAAGCGGGCAATGTCAGCTCCTAACCCGTAATATTCTTTCTGAACTTCCTGATATTTTTCATTTATTTCTGTTAATTGTGCTCGTATTTTTTCTATTTTGGTTTCGATATGATGTTGATCACTTTGCTTTCCCTCTCGTAATGTGTGTTGTCGATCAATCATTTGATCAAATTCTAAAATCTTACGGTTTAATCCTTCCCATTGTAATGCTTTAATTTGGGCGCTTAATAAACGTTCCTCTTTTTTATAAAGTTTATAACGCTTTGTAGCATTCGCTTGTCGCTTCAAATGACGCAATTGCTTAGCCAATTCCTCACAAATATCATTGACTCGACCTAAATTTTCTTGAGTGTGGCACATCCGATTTTCTGTTTCACGACGACGTTCTTTATATTTGGAGATCCCCGCAGCTTCTTCGATATGCGCCCGCAATTCTTCAGGCTTTGCTTCGACAAGATTGGATATCATTCCTTGTTCGACGATAGCGTAGCTCCGAGTCCCAAGCCCCGTTCCTAAAAAGATGTCCACCACATCGCGTCGGCGTACATGCGTTCCATTGATAAAATAATTGGATTGTCCATCACGCTCTACTTCTCGCCGAATGGCGATTTCAGCATATTGGGCATATGCTCCCCCTACTCGACCATCGCTATTGTCAAAATGAAGCTCAATAGAAGCCCTCCCCACCGGTTTACGTGATGTAGTACCATTAAAAATAACATCACTCATGGACTGTCCTCGCAACTGTTTCGCTGAGGTTTCACCAATGACCCAACGAATTGCATCCACCACATTCGATTTACCACACCCATTAGGTCCCACAATGGCACTCATAGCACCACGAATGGGAATCAAAGTAGGATCAACGAATGATTTAAATCCTGCGAGTTTAATTGTCTTTAAGTACATGATTATTGGTTCTAGTCTACCGAAATTAGACAAGAGAAGAAAGCGCAAAGGCCCTAGGTCTAGGGGCCTTGGAGGGAAAAATGCCCCCGCTAAAATGATGTTACTTAGACTTTATTATTCACTAATTCGGCCAACTGATTTTCCGATAAGCTATCCACCACTTGCTCACCACTTATCTGTCGGTCATTTCCCGTTAGTTTCTTAAGAAGAGGTATCAAAGTAAACATGGCCAGTGAAATAGCAACCGTTGTTAAACCAATTTTTATGAATAAGTGGTTATAAATAGGCAATGATAAACAAGGATCTGTGGAAATATTCGCAGGAATGCTGGCGATGCTAGCTACTTTGCCTGCAATGATGCTAGCGATCGAAGCACACAGAAACCAAAGGCCCATAGTGAATCCCATAAACCGTTGTGGCACATAGCGGGCCGCCAAGGACAAACCAAGAGCACTTACCAAAAGTTCTCCCGTACTTTGCAACCAATAGGAAAAAACCAACCACATACCCGAAATTACTCCCTGGTGATTGAAGAGAGAACCCAATGGCAAGCATAAGAAGGCTAATCCAGCTAAAAGCGTTCCTAATGAAAACTTAGCTGGTAATGATAAATCTCGATTATGTTTATGCCATCCCTGGTAAAACCAAGCCATTACTGGGCTCATTGCCATTACCCAAAATGAATTTAGCATTTGAAATTGAGCCGCTTGAATCGGAATGCCAAGTATTGAGTGATGAACATTGCGCAAAGCAAACAATGACAACGACGTTGGCATTTGGAAATATAATACAAAAAAAACAACACCTTGAGCAAATAAAATTATAAATAAAAACATCCCTTTTCGTTCTTCCGGCGCTGCTTTAGCAATTAACGTCATATAAGAGAAGAGTAAAGTGATAGTCCCACCCAAAAGAAGCCAAGACACCATTTGATAATGATTTAATAAAAAATTGCTCCCGACGATTAACCCCACTGTTCCCAATAAAACATAGCCAAAATAATCCCAGCGCATAGCTTTTGGTCAGGGTTAGACCCGACGCCAACTATAGTCTTTCGCATAAAAAGAAAGTTCAAAATAGCAAGGATTATTCCAGCACAACAAACAGAAAAAGCCACATGCCAACCAAAAAATTTATTTAAAATGGGAGTGAGGTTCATTGAAATGGCTCCACCAATATTAATGGCCATGTAATATAAGGTAAAACCACTATCTAGATTATGAGGTGTCTCCTCATAAACTTTTGAGAGCAAACTGGAAGGATTGGCTTTGAAGAGCCCCACCCCCACTGCAATAAAAGCTAAGGGAAGTGCAAGATGATGGCTGGAAATTTCTGGTAAGGATAATAATAAATAGCCCAGTGCTAAAACTACTGCACCTAATAAAATCGTCCGTTTAGTTCCTAATACTTTATCACCTATATATCCGCCTAAACAGGGAAGTAAAAAAACTAAGGCACTAAAAGCAGCAAAAAGGAAGTCAGCATGACTATCTTGATAACCCAATCGTTGGACCATGTATAAGACGAGCAGCGCTTGTACTCCATAGAATCCAAATCGTTCCCAGATTTCGATGAAAAAGATGAGATAAAAAGGTTTAGGTTGCGCAGTCAAAGACCGAACTGACATGGGTACTCCTCGTAGTAGTGGATCACAATTTTGCCACTATATACGGATTTCCCACAAAATCCAACAAAACAATCAAAAAATAACCAGTTTTTAGGCTCTTACCTGTACCTGAATCTCTAGTTTCACAGTTCTTAGGGATTTTACCCAGGGATGGAATCTCTATATTAGTTTAGGTAACAACTGTTGAATGGCAACTATAGCCTCCGCAGGAGTTTTAAAACAGCCATAGAGAACCATATACCATTTGTGTGTCCTCCAGAAGACCCCCACGAAACATAGCTTGCCTTCTTCGACCAAGTACATTCTGCTTAATAAAACTTTTGATAGCGGCAGATCAACACTCGCCATCAATTAGGATGGTATAGTCCACCCTGTGAATTAAGTAAAGCCTTCCCTGCTTTTAAGTTTTTATGATAATTTCTTCAATAGCTGGGAAAATGTTCATGTAAAGGCTCCGTCCGTTATCCAGGCCGGGTATTGGCGCCATGAATATTTAGTTGCTTATTGCTTAGGTTGAGACACTGATCCTATCCTATGGAGTGAAGGACGAACAGCCTTTGGTGTTACTTGACCCGTAGCATTGTAGGTAGGACCGCTTACCTCACCTATCGTCAGATATTCTTTCCGATTTAGAATTTGGGTAGCTCGAATCGCCAAAGGTTGTTCTTGAGCTGCCGCTCGACGTATCCAAAGCAGCGCAGCATCGGTATTGCGCACAGTTCCAATCCCATAAAAATACATATAACCCAAAGCATATTGCACATCAGGATCACCTCGTTCCGCAGCAAGCTCGATTTTGCTTAACGAACAGTCGTATTTCCGTAGAAATACATTATGAGAGCATGCTGTTGTCCCTATAAAAGATTGCTGCGCAGCTATGATTTCTCGACTACGAGAACAACCGCCTACTAGAAAAAAAGAGAGGAGAATTTCGATTTCAAGAGCTATAAAAAAGCATTTACTTCGCGTCATAGCCACTATCCCTTTAATGTTCATTGACTTATTGCGTAAAATCCATTTTGCGACAAAAATATTAAAGAATGCAACTATTCTTAAAAGCACCCTCAACTTAAATGGCGATAAAAAACCCGCCATCCAAAAGAATAGCGAGCAGGTTTGGGGAAATAAATTTATTAAAATAATCTTACTTAAATTAAAACATATAGTATGGATATTCCAACGACTGATTATCCATATAACGACTTGGAAGAGAAGTCCCCGTAAAAATAGTTAGCAAGCTTTTGCATAACTAGCAAGTTGCTTTTCTCATAAAAGATCCTCCGTGATTGTTTATTTTAAAGCTAACCTTTGCTATCTGACCTGTGCGGTCTAGCTGTAAAACTACATTTCTTTTTTTCTAAAACCAAGACGAATTTCTATATTAACTCATCATTCTAAAGATAACAGACCTCCCTAATTGAGAACAAAAATTCTCTACAATATGAATTTAGAGAAAAATTATCGTAAAATTATTTTTCAATGGATTATATGGTAAATTATTTTTATTTGTTGGTGAGTATGCAAAAAAATGACAATATCTCTCTAATTTTTTTAGAAATAACTCACACTCTCTTGAGACATTCAGTAAAAGATGAGTCGAATTTATGATTTAAAAAATAAACGAGCGATATCGTTAATTGTCGCCTGAACCATTAGGAAAATGAAGAATACCACACCTAGGGTTAAACCAATAATTTGAATGCGTTCAGGTACAGGACGGCGAAAAAGACCCTCAATTATCTGAAACAAAAGATGTCCACCATCTAATCCGGGGATGGGTAATAAGTTAATGAAACCAATTGTTAAGCTAATAAAGCCAATAAAGCCTAAATAGACTTGAAATCCAGCTTGGATTGCTTTCCCAGCCGCCTGAAATACCGTAATGGGACCTCCAAGGGTATGGATAGAAACCTTGCCGACGATCATTTTTACCATAACCATCGCATTAAAAGTCAAAAGCTGCCAAGTTTGCTCTACCGCCGACCGCCAAGCTCCCCAGAACGAATACTCTTCTTTGTAAATTAAATTAGCAGCCCATTGAGGGGGTGGTTGCGATAAAACACCTAAATAACCTACCGTTGTCTCTTTCATATACTTTTTACCCGTTGTTAAGGAAATTAGATGAGTTTTATCATTCCGAATTACTGTAAGTTGAATTTTCTCATTTGGTTTTTGTCGGACAATATTAACCACTTCTAGCCAGTCTTTCACAGGCTGACCATTGATCGCCTTCACGCGATCACCCTGTTGCAATTGCGCTCTTTCCGCTGGCGACCCCTTAATTATTGAGGTGATGACGGGAGGAATTCGCGGTTGATAAGGAAGCAAACCCAAGCTTTTAAACACATTTGGACTGCGCTGATCTAAATTCCACTTCAATAATTCCAAATTCCGCAAACTTTCTTGAGAGGAATTTTGAGGCTTAACCATCATCTCCATTTGATTCCGATCACCCATTAGAGGAATTATTGCCATTAAAGCCTGCTGCCAGTTTTTGATCACTTTCCCATCGATTTCTACCAATTCGTCACCTGGTTTAATTCCTGCTTGCGCTGCGATTGAATGGGGGACAACTTCGCCCACAATAGGTCGAGTATGAGTCACACCCATCAGATACACCCCCCAGAAGGAAATCAGCGCTAACAAAAAATTAGTGGACGGTCCAGCAAGAACGACCAGTATTCGGATAAAAAGAGGTTTTTGATTGAAGGCACGATGGGCATCTTTAGCAGATGTAATCTCATCGCCCTCTCCTAACATTTTTACATAGCCTCCTAGAGGCAAGAGAGCCAAAATATATTCCGTCCCACTCTTTCCCTTCCATTTGCAAAGTGCCTTACCAAAGCCAATAGAAAAACGCAATACTTTAATACCGCAGGCACAGGCAACAACAAAATGCCCTAACTCATGCAAAATGATGATACTGAAGATGGCTATAATAGCGCCCAGAATGGCAATGGCTAGACTCATAGAAGTACTATTGTGCCTGCGGTGAAGTGAAGTGTCCAGACTATCAGAAATTCAATGCAACAAAAAATTCAATGCAACAAAATAAATTCGCTGGCACAGCACAACCACAATGCTGCCAATTTTGGCGTATATGGCGGCGGCTGTGAACTCCAAAATCCTTCACAGGATCAGAAAATTAATTATAAAACCGAACGACTTTAAACCGAACGACTTTTGGAAACATTATCTTCGCAATGCATTCAACCAGCATTACTCATGAAACTCATTCAAAATTCTCTCTTGGGTTATCGTCAAAAAGCGCGATTGAGCGTAAAATATGTAATTAAAAAAGATAAAGTCTTGATCGAATTTCGCGAAATAAATGCTCGTTATGGGGCTGATATTCAACGCTGTGAAATTGTAGACCCCTCAAATCAGTCTACATATTGAAGCCTTCAGCACACTCTTATATCAACTTAAAATACGCAATAAGATTCCTCAAATAGAAATTGCAGTGGGTGATCAACAAGCTGCTATTATCGGTTAGACACCTTTCACCTATTCCTCCTTCCGATCTGAAAACTTTGTGCTTTTTCTAACGAATACCAATTAATACTTTATTTATGCAGCCTAAAAGACTCGATAGCATTTATTTGGTATTGGCCAAAAAAAGAAAAGAATTTTTTAATTTATCATGTAGAAAATAAGAAACTCGCCATCCAATTTCTATCTCATCAATTTATTCAAATAAATACTTACTTCCGTTAATCTGCAAATGATTAACCAAGCATTAATGCTGCTCGATTTAAAGTCTCAGGACCAACTACAACTACTAATTGATTTATTTTGTAGTATCGGTAATTTTTTATTACTTTTGGCCAAATATGTGAAGCACGTTGTAGAAGTTGAAGCCGATTTTACCGCTGTCGAACAAGCAGAAATAAATATCCAAAATAATTCTATTTCAAACAAATGCAGATTTTTTTGTGAAGATTTATTCCATTCCTATTACAGCGAAGAATGGGCAAAATGCCTATTATGATAAAATCATATTAGATCCTCCCCGTAGCGGCGCCCAAGCACTCATACAATGGATAGTAAAAACCAATGTTATAACCTACACATTGTATATATCTCTTGCAATCCGACAACGTTGGCAGAAGATGCGAAAGAATTATTATAAGGGTAGTTATTTGTTAAAAAACCATAGATCTCATTGATATGTTCTTTCACACCAATCATATAGAAGCCATGGCATTATTTACAAAATGTTAGAAAAAATTCAACAATGGTTGCCTCAAATAGACAAGCAACGAAACAATCATCTGTTAAGAGCGGCCTGTTTATTTTCAGAATAATTAAGTGATCCCGCACTCAAAGAAGATCTAGTGGAAAAAGGGTTAGCCATCGCCTCCGAATTGCGACACCTCCGTTATGATAATCAGAGATTCGCTGCTGCGTTAATTTATCCCGCCTTTACAAAATTGAAAGAATCAAATGAGGTATTAACCAGCGAAATCGATGACACTGTAATTAAATTGGTGTGTCTGTCACATGGATACTATTGATCAGATATCGCTTCGAGCTAGTGAATTTTCTCAACAAAAAAATTCAACAAAAAAAATTTATTGATAATCTGTGGAAAATGTTATTGGTGATGGTGGACGATATTCGTATCGTACTTATCAAATTAGCAGAACGATTAGTTACCTTACGTTTTTTACGCAATCAATGTTCTTCTTTACAAAAAGATATTGCCTAAAAAATTATGGATCTTTACGCGCTATTATCTAATCGCCTAGGGTCAGTCAACTTAAATGGCAAATGGAAGATTGAGCTTTTCGCTACCTGGACCCTCATAATTATAGCAGGATTTCAAAATCTCTGGAGAAGAAATCTGGAGAAAAGAGTATCCCAAAACCGGTTTTACAAACAGGCTCTTAATCAAATCTATTCTTCTTTTAATTTCGCTTTCGTAACAGATTTGTTAGCCGCTATTTGGTGCAGGCGATATTAGAAATCCAGTCGGTATTGAAGAACTACCTTCGAGCCTCAGAAAAAAACTCTAGAGATTCAAACATTTCTTACATCACTAGAAATACTTCAAACAAAAATTGATCCCTACATCAGCCTAGAAAGAATAGGTAATTTATTAACCCAATTAGCCCGGTATTGCCAACCCATTCCAAGCGATCTTATTGTTGGTTATATTACTCAGGGACGAGGAATAACCATCCATCATCAAGATTGCTTTAATATCCAGCAGGCTCTTAAATATTCTCCCCAGGCGGGTGACAATAATCCACTGGGATGAATCTTTACCTAAACAATATTCCATCGATGTTATGATTATCGCTGATAATCAGCCTGGCATTATTCACGAAGTTACTAATACAAACTAATGAAAATATTTCAATTTTAGGATTAAACAGCTATGTGAATAAGTTAGAAAATTGTTGTTATATCAATCTTACTATCGAAATTAAAAATTTAGAATTACTTGATAAAATTCTTAAACATTTACAACAAATTTCCGATATATTTAAGTCTTAAATGAAAACGTTAAAAGGAGTTTTTATGCGTCGTTTCAAAGATGTCCGTTCTATAATTGAAAGTTTCCACAAAGTCCATTCACAATATTTGGTGGATCTTTTCGAAGCATTTACTCAAGAATCAGATACTCCAAACGAAACTTAATTTTATGGAAATTATGAGAATTTCTTGGAT
The DNA here is from genome assembly GCF_018687865.1 of Coxiella-like endosymbiont of Rhipicephalus sanguineus. Taxonomy (NCBI): domain Bacteria; kingdom Pseudomonadati; phylum Pseudomonadota; class Gammaproteobacteria; order Legionellales; family Coxiellaceae; species Coxiella-like endosymbiont of Rhipicephalus sanguineus. The sequence goes on from NZ_NIQB01000065.1 coordinate 11,818, forward strand.
GAAAAAAACATTTGAAAATATCACCATACTATTAAAGATTTTTTTAACGACTATCTGAAAAATTCATCTATTGAAGGAAATGCAGTTGCATTAAGAAAAGCGATTACTTTGCCAAATGGAAATTTCGTACTCTTTTCATTACTCACAAAAAAATCTTTTTTGTTAATATTGAATAGAACTATCAAATAAAAAATAAGGATGTCCTTATCTTTTCTGAGTAAGTTAGTATCGAAACGATAATTGAGTATAATTACCAAAGAGAAAGCAAAATTCCGAAAATGATCTTTTAGATACAAGATTAATTTACCCTATCCCTTCCTTTCTAAAAAAACTTTTACTAAGTGCATTTCCTAGTACGCTTTGGCGAAGGGAACATTCCTCACCCCGGGAGTCAGGGAAGAAATAGAATTAGCTACTTACTACTTATAAATAAATTAACTGAGTAAAAGTCGTTTTTCAGCCTTCCCGAGTCGTCACCGCCTCTAAGCTGATGCTGGTAATCAGAGGCTTGCGAGTGAGTTCTACAATGTAAATGTATAACAATAAAGCTGCTATCCAAAAATGAACTGCCAGGCATCAGAAATTCTGAGATAACTCATTCCTAATCCAATGAGCCCTAAAATAAAGGATAAAGTACATAACAAAAAAGTAGATAAAGAAGCATTCAAACCTGCCACATGTAGGACATGATGAAAATGGTCCCGACTAGCTACTAATATGGGCTTTCGTTGTCGAACTCGCAAGACAATGACGTTTATCAAATCGAAAAGAGGGAAAGCCATTATCCACAGAATCGTCATAGGCTTAATCAATGCAGAATTTTTCTGGGATAAGTCAATTGCAAACCACGCTAATAGGAAAGCGATAAAGGTACTTCCAGAATCTCCCAAAAAAATACTGGCATGTCTGCGCCAAGGAAGTCGCATATTAAAACTTAAAAAAACGATTAGCAAAATAATTAAAATAAATAAGAATTGAAAATCCAAAAAGCATTGTAACTGCGCACTTAAAAAGAGTAATAAAACCGCTTGTCCTAAAGCAACGCCCCCGGCTAAGCCATCTTGACCATCGACCATATTCATCGCATTAATATTAGCTAATACTACTAATACCGTTAAAGGTATTGCCAATAAACCTATTTTCAAATCCCCTCCAAAAATAAATTACCCAAATTAAAAAGGATCACATTCCCCCAAATAATCATCAGCAATGCCGCAAATAATTGGCCCACCAAGCGAAGCTTAGAACTTAAATCTCTAAAATCATCTACCACGCCCATAAGCACTAAAATGCTGCTGCCTTCTAACATTCCTCGATAAGGAAGTAACGATGTTGAAAGTGCTAATAAAGCAAAGCAAAAAGAAAAAAATAAAGCGATTCCCCCAATCAAAGGGACATTTTTTTTATGCCATTTCCGTCCATTGGGACGGTCCACAAACCCAATTCGGATAGCTAAAGGTCGTAAGAGCCAAATACAAAATAACGAGGCTAAAAATGCAATTACACCACTTTTTAATAGTTCCATAATTCAACCTCTCCTACTGACCTAAAAAATTCAACACTTCTATTGATCCGCCACAAGAGGAACATGATAACAAGCGTTAAAAAGACTATTCAAGCGGGATTGATTACAGAGTAATAGCCTGAATTGTGGGATGGCAATCTAGGCTACTACTAAGTTCTAAGAATTTACCGTCAGGCAATTCGGATTATTTTTAACGATTCGATCGATAATTTTTTCTGATACCTTGGACAGAAGCCAAATCTTATATGGATTTCGCTTTTTTAGACCCAATCCCCTTAAGGGTAGCCAAAGGACTGATATCATCGGTGTTGATATCGATAGGTCCCAATTTCTGTGAAGCTACTGGTGTGCGATGATATCTGCTAACGGCAGCGGGCTTTGCTTGTACAGAAAAAATGCCCAATAAACATTTAAATTCTAAAAAGAACAATACAGGGTCATGGGTATGTGGGGGTGTTTATGATTTTTAGATCACTTTTTTTATCGAATTTGTAATCCTTTGTAAGGTTTCTCTCCGGTTTCTAGATTGGGTTATGGGTCTACCAATGACGAGATAATCACTTCCCGCTTTAATAGCCGCTTCGGGTGTGATGATGCGTTTCTGATCATTTTTTTGATTCATCGCCAAACGAATACCAGGCGTTACTAATAAAAAATTTGATCCCAATTGTTTACGTAAAGCAGATGCTTCATGCGCTGAACAGACCACCCCATCCAATCCCGATTCTTTAGCCAGCATTGCCATACGGGAAACCACCACTGATAGATCGTCGTTAATTCCTAACGTTTTTAAGTCGTTGCTCTCTAAACTCGTTAAAACCGTAACGCCGATTAAAAACGGTTTTTTAGCAATCGCTACGTTTTGTAGCGAATCGACCACAGTTTCCAGCATAGTTCGTCCACCCAAGATATGAATATTAATCATCCATACGCCTAAAAGCGCAGCCGCACGACAAGCACCAATTACTGTTTGCGGAATATCATGAAATTTTAAATCCAAAAAAATTTGATAACCCTTGTGCATTAGTTCTTCAACGAGCGAAGGCCCATAACGTGTAAATAAAATATTTCCAATTTTAAGATGACATAATTGGGGGTCTAATGAAGATACTTCTTCATATGCTTGATCCCGAGTGTCGGCATCAATAGAAACGATAATTTTAGGTTCAGCCTTCTTTTTCATTTCAGTTTCCTTCCAAGCCTTGAATAGGCTTTATCGTGTTCCAATGTTGGCAACTCGGACAAAGCCAAAACAACATTTTTCCGGAAAGACCACAATGGGAACATCGATAGATAGGCTTATCTGCCAGCAGTTTCTCAATAAATCTCTTCAAAATTAATAGCTTATCTCTAGTATCGCCACTGGAATTGAGTAGATATAAGCTCACCAAATGGGCAAGACCTCGCAAGGAGGGTTGTCGCTGAATTTGTCGGGCTACAAACTCAATGGCAACCTTCTCTCCTTCTTGACGTTGCAAATAATCTGAAATAGCTAATACGAGCGAAATTCGAGAATATCGCACTAAGCACTCTTTAAAAAAACAACCAATTTTTCTTCTTCATTGATATGCTGATAACATTCAACAAGCGCTGCCACCACTTCAGAAATATAATCGGGATCTTGATCGATAACGCGTTTATAACATCTAATGGCCCCTTTATAATGTTTCTCACCACTTTCTTGACGAGCCTGAAGCAAACTGGCACGGACACAATTAGGATCTATGGCTTGTGCTCTCTTTAAGTAATAAGCGCCCTGCGAAGGGTGTCCTTTATCAATCAGTTGTTCAGCCAATTCACAATGGTATTGAGCAATAATATCTCGAACAGGCTCACCCAAGGCCAATAATTTTTGCGCAGTCTCAATTGCTTTTTGCCAATCTTTCTCTTGCTGGTAAATGTGTAACAAAAATCGTAAGCTGCCTTGATTCTCTTCTCCCATTTCCACGAGCTCGAGAAATAAACGTTCTGCACGATCCAATACTCCAGCTCGCAAATAATCTTGCCCTAATTCAGATAAAGCATGAAATCGCTGTTCTTTGGCAAGTTGAGGTCGAGCAATTAAATTTTGATGAACACGAATAGCACGATCGACTTCGCCACGGCGACGAAATAGACTACCCAATGCTAAATGCGTTTCTACCGTATCTGTATCAACCTCGAGTAATTTAATAAAAACATCGACAGCTTTGTCAGGCTGTTCATTGATTAAATAATTTAAACCCTTAAAATAATTGTGGCGCAAAGCGGGCGACAATTTAGAATTATTTCTAAATGAAACTCGATGACCCGCAAACCACCCTCCGACGGCTGCTACAGGCAATAATAAAAAAAGTGTTTCGACGATCACTAATGAACATCCTTAATTGGAATAGTTCGTAAATTTTCCACTTCTTGTTCGATTTGTTTTACCTTATATTTAAGCTGACGAACGGTGTTTTTATTTTTAATCCAGGAAGGCAACAAAACGATAATTCCTAATGCCGCGCCAACCAACAATGCTAATAAGATTATCAACGGCAAATAAATGGCTTGTGTGTCCAGATAATAATTGAGAACTATTTTTTGTGGATTAAGAGCAGCAAAGGTAATACCTAACAAAATAATCAATATCCAAAAAAGATATAAAATGTAACGCATAAGTCTGTCCTTCATTCAGTTACTCGAGGAGTTTTCCAAGTGATATTCTACCTGAAATTAATAAGAGATGCTTGGCTCATAAAAACGTAGAGCACTTCAGAGGAATAATTTTGTAGAGACTTATAATGGGATAAAGAGAGAAATAGTTCTGTTTCTCCCTTATAAAAGGGAGAAACAGTAGATAGTTTTACCTGAAGGATTTATCGAACTTATCCGATCTACTCTTCTTATTTGTTCTGCATTTGCTCTTTGAGTAGATCTCCCAAAGTAGTTTTCGTCGGCACATCAGTTACTGTCCGACTTCCATTATCAGAACGTCCTTCCACAGCTTTATGGGATACTTGAATGAGACGATTTTTATGATCAACATTAATGATTTTGACTGCGATTTCATCACCTACATTGAGTTCCTCTGTCAAATCTTTTACACGATCATAGGTGTAGTCTGCTAAGCGCATTTGACCAAACACCTGCTCGCCCAATTCTAAAGTAGCTTGTTTGCTTTCAATTTCTTTTACTTTGGCTCGGATGGTCGCATCTTTATCGTGTTTTTCCAGGAATTCTTCTACAGGATTGCCTTCGAGCTGTTTGATGCCCAGAGAAACTCGCTCACGTTCAGGATCGATCGCCAAGATAATGGCTTCCACTTCATCACCTTTCTTGTAACGACGAATTGCTTCCTCAGCACTTTCTGACCAAGAAATATCGGATAAATGTACGAGGCCATCGATATCACCCTCCAATCCAATAAACATGCCAAAATCGGTAATGGAGCGAATTTTACCTGTAATTTTTTCATCTTTTTGATGTTTTTCAGCGAATTCTTGCCACGGATTGTGTTTGCATTGTTTAATCCCCAATGAAATACGACGACGCTCTTCGTCGATTTCAAGCACCATAATCTCAACTTCTTCTCCAGGTTGAACAACTTTACTGGGATGAATATTTTTATTAGTCCAATTCAATTCAGAAGTATGGACTAACCCTTCTACACCCTCTTCGAGTTGAACAAAGCAACCGTAATCCGTGATATTGGTTACTTTTCCAAATACTCGCGAGTTTACGGGGTAGCGTCGTTTAATATTTAACCAAGGGTCATCGGCCAATTGTTTCATTCCTAACGACACACGATTTTTATCGCGATCAAATTTGAGAACTTTAACGTGAACCTCATCCCCTATATCAAGCAACTCACTCGGATGTTTGACGCGTTTCCAAGCCATATCAGTGATATGGAGCAAACCATCAACACCTCCTAAATCGACAAAAGCACCGTAATCAGTAATATTTTTAATAATCCCTTTAACTTCTTGCCCCTCCTGGAGTTCCTCTAATCGAGCCAGACGCTCAGCGCTAGATTCAGCCTCCATTACGGCACGTCGGGAAACAACAACATTATTTCGATGACGATCCATCTTAATAATTTTGAAATCATGTTCGGTATCTTTGAGGGAATCTGGGTCTCGAATGGGTTTAAGGTCTACTAAAGAACCCGGCAAAAAAGCGCGAATTGAATTGATTTCCACAGTAAATCCGCCTTTAACCCGTTCTATAATCTTGCCTTTAACCAATTCTCCGGTTTTATAAGATTTTTCAACCTGGCTCCAAGCTTTCGTACGGCGTGCTTTTTCACGTGATAAGCGGGTTTCACCAAAACCATTGTCAGGAGTATCGACCACCACATCCACTTTATCACCCACGTGAATTTCTTCGTGGCGGAATTCAGAAGCAGGTATAACTCCTTCGGATTTAAGACCGGCATTAACAATTACCCGGTCGGGTCCAATTTCAACAATAGTAGCCTTAACTAAGGCACCAGACCGTAAATCAGTTTCTATTAAACTTTTTTCAAATAAATCAGCAAAATTTTCGCTCATGCACTCACACATTATTTTTAACCATACCAAAAAAGGTATGGCTTATCGTTAAATTTTATCCTGTCTAAACAGATAGGCAAGACCCATAACTTAATTTAACCAAGTCCCCGCTCTTTGATATGGTTCATAACCTTTACAAAGACTTCTTCGATACTTAATTTAGTGGTATCGATAATCAGAGCATCCGCTGCGGGTTTGCTAGGAGAAATTATTCGGTTAACGTCACGGTGATCACGCTCCTCCAAATCTTCTTGGATGTCACGCAGGCTAACATTAATCCCTCGTTTTTGCAACTGCCTATAGCGCCGGTAAGCGCGTTCTTGCGGATCGGCATCAAAATAGAATTTAAGAGTAGTGTTGGGAAAAACAACCGTTCCCATATCGCGACCATCAGCCACTAATCCCGGACAACGACGAAAATCATGCTGGTATTGAAGAACGGCTTGCCGAACCACCGACAGAGCCGAAGCCTTAGAAGCCAAAGCGCCACACTTTTCGGTTCGGATGGCCTCCGTAATATCATGGTTATCACAACTAACTTTTAGCTTTCTAACAACAGGCTGGCTTTCGACTGCTATTTGAAGTCGTTTTAGAAGATCAGCAATCCCTTTCTGGTCTGCTAAGGAAACACCGTAGTAAGATAATGCCCAAGCTATCGCACGGTAAATAATCCCACTATCCAAAAAATGCCAATGTAAAGCTTGAGCGACTCTAAGAGCAATAGTCCCTTTTCCAGAACCGGAAGGACCATCAATGGTAATAACCGGGGCTTGTTTTTTTAGATTACTCATATTTCGTTCCACTGGAAAGGATTAAAGATCTCTGCCTAAATTTAAAGAACCTTTAATTTCATTCCTATTTCATTCGCTAACTCAACAAAATTAGGAAAAGAAGTTTTAACATTCTTACAATTGTAAATACGTACAGGAGCTTTTGCTACAGTCCCTGCAATTGCAAACGCCATGGCAATGCGATGATCGTCGTAACTGAAAATCGTTCCACCTTGAAACTTTCCTCCTTGAACAATGAGTCCATCAGGAAGCGATTCTACTTTAATTCCTAACTTTTGCAGCCCCTCTGCCATAGCAGCAATGCGGTCAGTTTCTTTTACTCGTAATTCTTTGGCGCCTCGCAATACAGTTTGCCCTCGCGCAACAGCGGCAGCAATTAATAGAATAGGAAATTCATCAATAGCGAGCGACACTTGTTCTTGCGGAATTTCAATACCATCAAGAGGAGCATAACGCACGCAAATATCGCCCACAGGTTCTCCACTTTTTTCTTGATGAGTTACAATCTCAATATTCGCACCCATCATTTTTAATAAATTTATAATACCAAGACGTGTAGGGTTTAGACCTACCTGGCGCAAACAAACAGAAGAACCAGGTGTGATAGTTGCTGCTACAATGAAAAAAGCGGCCGATGAAATATCGCCAGGAATCAAAATATCTCTTGCTTTAAGAATACCTCCCCCATAAAGACAAGTACGAAGATTTTCGACTCGCACAGGGTAATTAAAATGCGTTAACAGCCGCTCCGTGTGATCACGAGAAGGCACTTGTTCTGTGATGCAAGTTTCCCCCTTCGCATATAATCCTGCTAATAATAAGCAAGATTTCACTTGAGCGCTTGCGATAGGTAAATGATAATGAATCCCTTTTAAATTAAAATTTCCGCTAATTGTAAGTGGAGGCACGTTTTCAGCCGATTCAATTTTTGCACCCATTTGCACCAAAGGATCAATAATAAACTTCATGGGACGACACCTTAAGGACTGGTCACCCGTGAGAGTAGTAGTGAAGGATTGTCCTGCTAATAAGCCGGTTAATAATCGAATAGCTGTTCCCGAATTACCACAATCAATAACATCGGGTGGAGCAGTTAATCCATCCTTTCCCACTCCGTCCACTAATAATATATTTTCATTTTCGATCACTTCGATAGTGACACCCATTTTTTGAAAGGCACTTATTGTAGCTAGGTTATCGGCACCCATTAAAAAACCATTTACCTGCGTTCGTCCTTCAGAAATAGCGCTTAAAATGACCACTCGATGAGAAATCGATTTATCACCCGGAACACAAATTTCGCCATTTAAATTATTTGATGCGATAATGTAATAGTCCATCTTCTTAACCGTGCTGTTTTTCAAACTGTTGCATAAAATCAATTAAGGCATCGATGCCAGATTCCGGCATCGCATTATAAATGCTAGCTCGCATTCCGCCTACCAAACGATGCCCCTTCAAATTTACCAAACCATTTTCTGCAGCTTTTTTCAAAAAAAGAAAATTAAGATTTTCATCTGCTAATGTAAAAACAACATTCATTCTGGAACGATATTTAGGATCGATGGCATTATGATAAAAATTACTTTTATCAATAGCATTGTAAAATTTTTTCGCTTTTCGTTCATTACGTTCAGCTAGAGCCGAAAGGCTCCTTCCTTTTTCAACCATTTAAAAATCAAACCCGCAATGTACCAAGCAAATGTCGGTGGTGTATTCCATAACGAATTTTCTTTGACGTGTAAGGCATAATGCAAAAAACTGGGAGTTGCTGGAAGAGGATCTCGATTTAATAAATCTTCACAAATAATTACGATCGTCAATCCGGCCATTCCAATATTTTTTGAGCACAAGCGAAAATCAATCCATATCGCGAGACATCAAAAGGACGCGATAATAAATTTGATGACATATCACAAACCAAGGTCAAGCTCGTTTCAGGAATAAAGGGAAATTCGATTCCGTTTACTGTCTCATTATCAACGTAATATAAATACGCTGCCTCTTGGGGAATATCCCAGGTAGCTTGATCAGGAAGGGTTGTATAATAGACACTCCTTGCACTCGCCGCTAAATGAAGATTGCAATAACGTTTTGCTTCTTCAATCGCTTGTTGGGACCAAATTCCGGAATCGACGTAAACTGCAGCCTTATGGTTACCCATTAAATTCATGGGCACCATAGAGAATTGCAATCGAGCCCCACCCTGCAAAAATAAAATCCGATAATTTTCCGGAATCGCCAATAGCTCTCTAAGATCATGTTCCGACTCTTCAACGACTTTTTTAAATTCTTCACCACGGTGAGAAACTTCCGCTATCGACATTCCCGTGCCGTGCCAATCTAATAATTCATCACCTACCGTGCGAAAAACCGTTTCTGGCAACATGGCTGGACCAGCAGAAAAATTATAAATACGAGACATAAAAAATCCTTGTGCTGATATTTTAACCCTTATCCTGTTCTCCTATTAATTCTTCAGAAATAGCCTCCATTCCCACTAAAGATTCTTCTTGTGCCAACTGAATCAATCGAACTCCCTGAGTATTTCTCCCCATTTGTGAAATCTCATTTACACGAATGCGAACTAAAGTACCTTTATCGCTAATTAATAATACTTCATCGTTATCAAACACTTGGGCGGCGGAAACTACATTTCCGTTACGACGATTGACACGAATGGCAATAACACCTTGGCCGCCTCGACCTGTGGGTCGGTAATCTTCTATAGTCGTGCGTTGTCCATAGCCATGTATAGTTGTTGTTAAAATATACCCTCCTGGTTTTACAATAATTAACGCAATTACACTTTGGTTTTCTTTCAATTTAATTCCACGCACTCCCCGTGCTGAGCGCCTCATTTCACGTACTTCATTTTCATGAAAACGAATGGCTTTGCCACATCAGTCACGAGCATCACTTCTTTATTTCCATCAGTAATATCAACTCCTACTAATCGATCCCCTTCTTTCAATGCTAATGCAATTTTCCCATTCATTCGGGGTTGAGAAAATTCAGCTAATGTAACTTTTTTCACTGAGCCTTGAGCTGTAGTCATAAAAACAAAATGAGATTTATCATAATGACGTATAGACAATATAGTAGAAATGTGTTCCTTTTTAGCCAACGGAAGTAAATTAACGACCGGACGTCCGCGTGAAGTGCGACCACCTTGCGGCACTTGATAAACTTTAAGCCAATATACTTTTCCGTAAGTAGAAAAACATAAAATCGTATCATGGGAATTTGCCACGAGAATATTTTTTACGAAATCTTGTTCCTTTACTGCTGCAGCAAGTTTACCTCGTCCTCCTCGATGTTGGACTTGATAACTACTTAACGATTGCGATTTGATATAACCTTCGTGCGACAAAGTTACAAATAAATGTTCCTCAGGAATTAAATCTTCATTTGTTAGATCCGATTTAACATCGAAAATTTCAGTTCGACGCGCATCGCCAAATTGAGTTTTGACGTCAATTAATTCATCCCGAATAACTTGATGTAATTTATTAGGATCAGAAATAATCGAAATTAATTCACCAATGTAATCGATAATAGCAATATATTCTTCACGAATTTTATTGCTTTCGAGACCAGTTAATCGATGCAAACGCAAATCTAAAATAGCTTGCGCTTGTGCCGGCGACAAATGATAACCATCGGTTTGCAATCCGTATTCAAGCTTTAAATTCTTAGGACGAGTGCGATCGCTTTCCATTTTTTGTAATAATCCCGCCACCTCCCCAGGTTGCCATGCTCTTGCTAATAAGTTTTCTTTAGCAATCGTGGGAGTTTTCACTTTTTTAATAAGAGCAATTACTTTGTCGATATTGGCCAGAGCGACTCCAAGCCCTTCCAAAATATGTGCTCTTTCGCGAGCTTCACGTAATTCAAAAAGAGTTCGGCGCGTTACAACTTCTCGACGGTGTTGTAAAAAGCACTTAGTAACTGCTTTAAATTTAATACGCGTGGTTGACCGTCATCTAAAGCCACCATATTAATACCAAATACCGTTTGCAATTGGGTCTGAGCATAGAGATTATTGAGTAGAACTTCCGCATTATTAGCACGACTTACTTGAATCAGCATTCTCATACCGCGCTTATCGGATTCATCGCGCAACCCAGAAATCCCTTCAATTTTTTTTTCATGCACTAATTCGTCAATTTTTTCCAACAAGCGCGCTTTATTCACTTGATAAGGAAGTTCAGAAACAATAATTTGGGAACGCCCACTTTTTGTAACTTCGATGTCAACTTTCGCACGCACATAAATGCGCCCTCGGCCGGTTTTATATGCTTGGATAATGCCGTTACGACCATTGATAATTCCTGCCGTTGGAAAATCAGGCCCGGGTACATAACGCATGAGCTCTTCTACAGTTAAATCCGAATTATCAATTAACGCTAGAGTAGCATCAATAATTTCATTCAAATTATGAGGAGGAATATTAGTCGCCATTCCTACCGCAATACCTGAAGAACCATTGACTAATAAGTTGGGAATACGAGTAGGCAGCACAAACGGTGCCGTTTCAGTTTCGTCATAATTGGGAACATAATCCACGGTTTCTTTATCGAGATCTGCCATTAAGGCGTCAGCAAATCGCGATAACCGAATTTCGGTATAGCGCATAGCTGCAGGTGCATCACCATCAACAGAACCAAAATTACCTTGGCCATCAATCAACAAATAACGGAGGCTAAAAGCTGCGCCATTCTTACTATTGTATCATAGACAGCAACGTCGCCATGAGGATGGTATTTACCAATCACATCCCCCACAATCCGAGCGGATTTCTTGTACGGTTTATTCCAATCATTTCCTAATTCACTCATCGCATAAAGAACTCGACGATGCACTGGCTTCAACCCATCCCGCACATCAGGTAACGCTCGACCCACAATCACACTCATAGCGTAATCGAGGTAGGATTGTTTCAATTCATCTTCGATAGTGATGGGAATAATTTCATGTGCAAATTCAGCCACGACCCTTCCTCTGTTTTTTCAAATTAAAACAATTTGTTACCTCTTTTTACAAAGCAGAATATTATATCACATCTTAGTGGGCTTGTAAGCAAAGGTAGATTTTCTGCTTAATACGATGCAGAGAATATCAACTAGACCGAGCATTATCATTCCGTTACTATGACATCCGTTTACGATGGAGGTATTTTTTATGGAAAATATTGATTTAGTCATCAGTGCACGGTGGATTCTCCCAATCGCGCCTCAGAATCAAATTCTAGAGCGTCATGCTTTAGTCATTCACGGCGAATATATTATTGACCTTCTATCTCTAGAAAAAGCTAAGCAAAAATATCGCACCACAGATTATCTAAATTTGAAAGACCATGTGATAATGCCGGGTTTGGTCAATTCTCATACGCACACTCCAATGAATCTTTTCCGTGGATTAGCAGATGACCTCCAATTACTCGATTGGTTACAAAAACATATCTGGCCTGCTGAAAAAGCTTTGATCAATGCGGAATCTGTTCGCACAGGAACCGAATTGGCTATTGCTGAAATGTTGCGCGGTGGAACAACCTGTTTTAATGACCATTATTTTTTTCATGACACAATTGCTCAAGTTGCTAGTGAAGCAGGTATTCGCGCTTGTGTGGGAATACTTGTGATGAATGTTCCTACTGAGTGGGCCAAAGATGAAAAAACTTATTTATCTCGTGCAAAAGAAACTCTAACCAAAAATGAGATCCGCCCCCTCATTTCCTGGGCTTTAGCACCACACGCACCCTATACGGTCAGCGACACGGCTTTAAAAGAAATTATAAAATTATCTGAACAATACAATCTGCCTGTTCACATGCACATCCATGAAACAAAACATGAAATTGAACAAGGTTTACAGGAATATGGGAAAAGACCACTCGCTCGATTGCATGAGCTTGGTTTATTATCCCAACACCTAATCGCCGTGCATATGACACAACTGACACCAAAAGAAATTGAGCTTGTTCGAAAAACGCAAACCAATGTGGTTCATTGTCCAGAATCTAATTTAAAGCTCGCTAGTGGCATTGCTCCCATCGCCAAACTTCTACGAGCAGGAGTCAATGTAGCCATTGGAACGGATGGAGCAGCGAGCAATAACGATCTCGATTTATTCGGCGAAATGAGAACCGCTGCTTTTACCGCTAAAGTATCGGGCGCAGACCCCACGCATCTGTCAGCTGAAGAAGCTATTAAGATGGCAACTTTGAATGGAGCTAAAATACTAGGATTAGAAAATAAAATTGGCTCACTCGAAATTGGGAAATTGGCCGATATAATTGCTGTGGACTTAAGCTCTTATCTCACTCAACCCGTCTTTAATCCCATATCACATTTAGTGTATGCGACTAACCGACTCCAAGTGAGCGATGTATGGGTGGCAGGCAAACAATTACTTAAACAAGGTGAATTTACAAAATTAGATATTAAGCGCATACTCAAAGACAGTTTAAAATGGGTAGATCGCGCTTTACCCTATAAAGCTTTTGCCAAATTAAAAACTATTGTAACCTGATGCCTCTACCCCAAAAAGTTACGATCGTAGAAGTGGGTCCGCGAGACGGACTTCAGAACGAAGCTTCCATCGTGCCTACTGAATTGAAAATTAAATTTATTAATCAATTGTCACAGACTGGCTTATCAGTCATTGAAACAACTAGCTTTGTGTCTCCTAAATGGATTCCCCAGATGAAGGATCATACGGAGATTATGAATAAAATTAAACGGTACCCTAATGTTCGTTATACGGCATTAGTACCTAATGAGCACGGTTTCGACGACGCATTGGTGGCCAAACCCTCAGAAATTGCTGTATTTACTGCTGCTTCAGAAACTTTTTCTCGAAAAAACACCAATTGTTCGATTGAAGAAGTTTAAATCGCATCACACGAGTAATTGAACGAGCGAAGCAAAATGCTATTGCCGTTCGGGGTTATGTTTCTTGCGTACTAGGTTGTCCTTATGAAGGAGATATATCACCACAACAAGTACTCCAAGTGGCTGAAAAATTAATTTGCTTAGGCTGTTACCAAATTTCGTTAGGAGACACAATTGGGGTCGGGACACCGTTTAAAGCACAGCAGCTAATCGATGTAGTTTCCGAGAAAATTCCTATAAAAAAACTAGCCGTTCATTTTCATGATACTTATGCACAAGCGCTAACAAACATTTATGTCAGTTTAGAAAAAGGAATTACTACTATTGATAGCGCCGTTGGTGGTCTCGGGGGCTGCCTTATGCGCCAGGTGCTGGTGGAAATGTCGCTACAGAAGACGTCGTTTATTTATTAAATGGTATGGAAATCCAATGCGGAGTTGATTTAAATCGACTAATAAAAACAGGGCAATTAATTTGCGATTATTTAGATCGCCCCTCTCGATCCAAAGTAGCCATTGCGTTAACTACCATGCAGCAACATTCTTCCAGATAGTTTTTTCACAATTGTTTTTCACTCTCCAATATATTTGTTTCAAATATTTGTTTCAAGCTTGCAGCCACCAGTCCGTTGGACGAAAGAACAACTTAAGGGGAAGGAAGAGGAATTAGAAAAACGATTTTTTTATAATGTGCCAGATACCAGATAAAGACATAAAAATAATAATCAATACAACCAATAAAATATATTTACTAGTGTATAGTAACCTATAGAAGGAAATTCCTCCAGCCCAAACAAGAGCACCAACGAGATAAACAAGAGCACCAACGAGATATTAAAAACACTGTAACGATAATAATCCTATTTTGCGTCATCCCAGCGACAACGGGAACAAAAGTACGAATGACTGGAACCAATCTTCCCAAAATCACTGATTTCCCTCCGTACCTATTATAGAATTTCTTCGCTTAAATCAAATAACTTTTCTTAAACCCAAAAATTTTAAACCCAAAAGTATCTTTCTGCTTTAAAAGCGAATCACCCAGCTTCGCCCACCCAACCAATAAGCTAAAAAATAGCCTAAAATGGCAGTAATGATGATTGCTGAGACTAAGATCCAAATTTTAAAAAATCCTTGTAAACAAATTTTAAAAAATCCTTGTAAAACAGAGTAACTCAGCAGAGAAAAGCAAGCTATCTGCAGATAAAAAGAAACAAATAAAAATTCATGTTTCTAAAAATATAACCAATAAAATATCTAGTAACCAATAGCCATTACCATTGTGTAAGGTCAATATTTTTAATCATGTAGTTTTTCCTTATTTTTCACTTCCAGAATATTTTTTTGAATATGCTGAATTTTATCCCGTACCAATGCCGCTTCTTCAAACTCTAAATTTCGAGCATGAAGATACATTTCTTCCTCTAAATTACGCAAATATTTGGCTAACTGCTTGAGTGACATAGAAATGTATTGCGCTTCTTCTTCAGCTACCTGTTGAGCTTCGCTTACAAAGCACCCTTTTTTGTTATATACGTGAACCTCCTCTATTATTTCTGTGATTGCCTTTTCGATGCTCTTCGGAGTAATATTATGTTTTTTATTATACAGAACTTGTACCTGACGTCTTCTTTCTGCTTCTTCTATAGCACGCTTTATGGAGTCAGTAATTTTATCGGCATATAAAATAGCTTTCCCATGTAAATTTCTTGCTGCCCGGCCTATTGTCTGAATCAAAGATCGTTCGGAGCGCAAAAATCCTTCTTTATCAGCATCCAAAATTGCTACTAATGATACTTCCGGAATATCTAAACCTTCACGCAACAAATTAATTCCCACCAATACATCAAATGCACCCAACCGCAAATCGCGGATAATTTCGACTCGTTCCAGGGTGTCAATATCCGAATGTAAATAGCGAACCCGTACATTATGCTCGGAAAAATATTCAGTCAAATCTTCAGACATTCGCTTGGTTAAGGTAGTTACTAATACGCGTTCATTTTGTTGAACTCGTTTTCTAATTTCCGATAATAAATCGTCTACCTGGGTGGCTACTGGTCTTACCTCAATTTCTGGATCGATCAATCCCGTAGGACGTACCAACAATTCTACCACTTGATCGCTTCTTTGCTTTTCATGAGGGCCAGGCGTTGCGGAAATAAAAATAGTTTGGGGGGCTAATTTTTCGAATTCATCAAACCGCAATGGTCGATTGTCCAACGCAGACGGTAAGCGGAAACCATATTCTACTAAGGTTTCTTTGCGCGCCCGATCACCTCGGTACATTCCGCCCAACTGAGGAATTGTGACATGGGATTCGTCAATAATAAGTAATGCATCTTTAGGTAAATAATCCATTAAAGTCGGCGGTGGCTCTCCAACATTTCGACCTGATAAATAGCGAGAATAATTTTCAATCCCACTGCAATATCCCAGCTCCAGGATCATTTCTGAATCAAAAATTGGTGCGTTGTTCCAAACGTTGGCGTTCCACGAACTTATTTGTCCTCTCTAATTCCGCCAAACGCTCCCTTAATTCCAACTTAATTTGATCAACAGTTGTTAATAGTTTTTCACGGGGCGTGACATAATGAGTTTTTGGGTAAATAGTGATTCGCGGAACTCGTCTTAACATTTCACCTATCAATGGATCAAAAAAACTAATATTTTCAACTTCGTCATCAAACAACTCTACTCGAACGGCTTCCCGTTCGGAGTCCGCCGGATAAATATCAATAACATCACCATGTACACGATAGGTTGCTCGGCGCAATTCTAAATCATTTCGGGTGTACTGTAATTCAGCTAGCCGCTGTAATATTTGACGCTGATCAACTTGATCGCCTCTTTTTAAATGGAGAACCATTTTTAAGTAGGAATCAGGATCACCCAAGCCATAAATGGCTGATACCGTTGCCACAATAATAGCGTCTCGGCGCTCAGTTAACGCTTTGGTAGCAGATAAGCGCATTTGTTCAATGTGCTCATTTATGGAAGCATCTTTTTCAATATACGTGTCTGAACTGGGTACGTAGGCTTCGGGTTGATAATAATCATAATAAGAAACAAAATATTCTACAGCGTTCTCAGGGAAAAATTCCCGCATTTCAGAATAAAATTGGGCAGCGAGAGTTTTGTTTGGCTCCAGAATTAAAGCCGGACGTTGAAGCCTTTCAATTACATTAGCAATGGTAAATGTTTTTCCAGACCCCGTTACTCCTAAAAGCGTTTGGTACGCCAGACCATCCTCTAAACCAGCCACCAATTTCTCTATAGCTTGAGGTTGATCACCGCTGGGTTTAAATTTCGATACGAGTTTAAAGGTTTTTGTCATTTCTTAACTACCCCTCACTCCACTCTAGAGTTGAGAGGAATTTCTCATTGTTTACAATTTTATTTTCCGCTACTCTACCACTCTGCAATATCAAAGAAACTTATACCATGAACGACGTCTTATCCACTAGAGCGCGACAAATCAAGCCTTCTGCTACAGTGGCTGTTGCTGATTTAGTTCGGAAATTGAAAAATCAAGGACACGATGTAATTAGTCTTAGCGCCGGTGAGCCGGACTTTGATACCCCCAATCCTATCAAACAGTCTGCGATAGAAGCGATCCAACAAGGGTTTACTAAATATACTAATATTGAAGGCACTCCTGCTTTAAAAATGGCTATTGCTCATAAATTGAGGCATGATAACCAATTAGATTACGAGCCCAACGAAATCATTGTGAGTAATGGAGCAAAACAATCTATTTACAATGCCATCATGGCTGTATTGAATGCAGGTAACGAAGCAATCATTCCAGCACCTTACTGGGTAAGTTACCCCCTATGGTGAAAATGGCTGAAGCAGTCCCGATTATTATCCAAACCACACTCTCCCAAAATTTAAAATAACCCCTAAGCAATTAGAAGAAGCCATAACACCAAAAACCCGCTTATTAATTTTAAACAGTCCGAGCAATCCTTCTGGAGTGGTTTATAGCAAATCGGAATTAGAAGCTCTAGCGGAAATATTATTGAAGCATTCAAAAGTGTTAATTCTCTCTGACGATATTTATGAGTACATTTTATGGGGACAAGATCATTTTGCTAATATTGTGAATGCATGCCCTAAATTACGGGATCGAACTATTGTGATTAATGGCGCTTCGAAAGCCTTTGCTATGACAGGATGGCGGATTGGTTATGCTGCTGCTCCTAAAGCCATTGTTCAAGCCATGAAAAAAATTCAATCTCAAAGTACTTCTTGTCCCAATTCAATTGCTCAAGTGGCAGCAACTACCGCTCTAGGTTATAACCGTGGTTATTTTAGTTATATGTACAAGGCTTACAAAGCACGTCACGACTTGACCTTGCAAGCACTCAATCAAATGAAGTGCATGAGGTGCATTCCCGCGGATGGTGCTTTTTATCTTTTTCCAGATGTCACAGAGACCGTTAAACGACTTAAACTATCCTCCGATATCGAACTTTCTACACATATACTCGATAAAACTAATGTAGCCGTAGTTCCTGGAAGTGCCTTTGGCTCGCCAGGACACATCCGCCTTTCTTGTGCTACTAGCAATGAAAAACTTAGAGAGGCACTGGATCGGTTATTCAGTGTGTTTAATCATTAAGAACACTGGTAACGGCTCTGAATTTTCCTTTACAGAATCGTTTGGCACTCTGCTGAATTAATTTAAGTCAGTTGATTCTCAGCTCATTGATCGGTAACATACGACTTCTCTTTCTACCAACACTCCTCGGTAGCTCAGTCGGTAGAGCAGGTGACTGTTAATCACTTGGTCGGGGGTTCAAGTCCCTCCCGAGGAGCCAATCATCAATAGAAAATCAAGAACTTAATTATAACTATTGCGTTTTGAATTATCCCCTGCTCAAGCCTTTCGGGACTTTTGTGGGAGTGAAGTTACCATTCATAGCTCTTTCATCCACATTTACAACAGAATTCATTGATTCCCTGAAAATAATACACAACTTAATTGCTATTGAGCCAAATTGATATCATCCAGCGGATCATAGTCAGTCTTCTCGAAACAATTTTCAAAATAAGAACCCATATGCGCTGTTCAGGAGTAATCCACTTAAATCCCGTCGAAATGTTGACCAAAAGTGTCATAAACGCTTCTATCCATTGCTTCTTACGTTGAACCGGCAGGGATTTACCAACCGTTGTGCGCCAAACTATATAAAGTCAGGTTACATCGTCACCCCAATCACTACTCATTTTGTACCATCAATACTATCTTTCGGATAGACGATGTAGAAAAAATATTCCAGATTATCGACCCCTGCTGGGATTTTATTTTAAAAATCCATAAATTGCTGTGCTTCTTCTATAAATTTTCCTTTCGAACCGATCACTTTAATTTTAACATTTTACGGGCTCCTCTTAAAATCTTCCAACATTGAAATATTAATATTACCTCCTTTCGGCGTGTTAACTCACTGGAATTCCATTAAAAATCGGAAAGTATAAGTTTCTTTCACTTATTCGCTTATGCGTTGCATGGGGACTAAAACGTCTTCGATCAAAATTCAAAATATTTTTTAAATTTATGTTAAGTGTGAATTGCTCAGTCATATTTTCTGGATTTACTTGAAACGTTAGGTTAATGTAAATGCAAAAAATAACAATTTTTTCTGGATTGCTGGAAATAGCAGTAGCCTTCGAATAGTACCAGAATTTATTCCAGTATTGATTTAAAAATTCTTGTATTAATTTTTTATTATCGATCACATAACCGAATTCCTCTAAATTAGACGGATATAAATTATGAGAACTCACATAAAAAAGACGATCATCAACCACCAAAATTTTAGCGTGATTGGCAATGGCATGTTTCGCGCATCCCAACGAGGCACATTGTCAGAAAAGCGAATATAAGCAAGATGCAAGTGCTGGCATAACTCTTGATTCAATCGATCTAGAGAATAGGGATGATCGCGTTTGCTATTTAATTTCTGCGCAATTCCATGCAATTTATCAGCCACGCTTTCCAAGAGAACTTTCCAAGAGAATATTATTAGAATATGTATCAATTCGAACTACTTTTGTAATTTCTGAGGACAATATAAATATTACCTTTGTTAAGCAGGAATTTCCCAAGAGTAGCTAGTGTATCTCCAGAGACATTCGTCGGTAGCTAAAATACGCCTTTTTTAGTTTAATAACGGATGGCTTGTTGTGAAATGCGAATTACTTTTTTAGCTCGTTTAAAAAATAACGTGCATGCTACTTCGCTTTGATTATCAGGTTGCTACCCTGGAGCAAATATACCAACTCATAATCACGCAAGCGCCATCACAGCAATATTACCCTGATACAGTTGATCCGATAATTTTTTAATATCAAAATTTAGTAAAAACGCTTCTTGATACTGTCCGTGAAAATAGGATTGCAAGTCAGCAATAATCTCACTTTTTGTTTCTTTGTGTTTACAAATGTAACGCTGTAATTGATTGACAAATCGATCAGCGGCCAATTTGGCTTGGCCATGAATTTCAATACTAAAGTCATATACCAAAGAATTTTCAAGATATTCGTGCGTTCGTAAATTGTGTCCACCGGTTAGAACGGTGTTACCATCCACAGCAATGATTTTTTTGCATGATTGAACGAAAAGCGCTGCGATAATGACTTTTCCACCAAAATCCGTATCACTTTCACAAGTACGGATACTACCGACATAGATTTTTAGAGAAGCATAGAGTGCTTTTTGTTGAATCGTTTGCTTTAATGATCACAAGTAATCAGGATTATGTTGTAAAATACTATTTTTTTTAACTTACGTTTAGCAATTTCTCTCTTCGGTGCCTTAAAAGGATAAACTCCTTGTAAAATACAAACAGTTATCGGTCAATTTTGTATTACTAACTAAATACGTCAATGCATTGCAAATGCTTGCCAAAAAGCGGAAATCTGGAAAAGGCTGTAGTCATAATATCCACGGTATGATAGGCAGAGATAATGACATTATAAATAGCATCTAAAAATTTTCTAGAATGTCCTAAGCACATTTTTACATCACTACCATGAGCACCATCATAAAAATCGTTGAGGTGTCTACAAGGGACTCTGTCTCTTGCAATCACTGTCTAAATAGAAAATAGGTAACTAAAGGTTAGTTTACAAGTATCGCACCCATAGCGATAATAAAGAATAGTAGATGGACGTTGCACTAAAACACTGGGCGTTTTCAATAACCAGCGCTTAACTACGGTATCTTTGGTAGAAATGCCATAAATGCCATAACTAATATTTTAAAATTCCCCATCGGGGTTTGAGAGTATTTCGATACGATCCTCAATGGCGCTCAATTCCTTTTTAGCATTGTCAACAGAATAACAGCCGAAGAGCAATAAAATTATATCAGCAATGAAGCAAAATCAGAACATTAGCACTTCTCTTACATTAGTGACTAAAGACCATCCTATCGTACAATGGCAGATAGAATTAGTAAAGTGAAAACCCATGGTAAACCTGATTTTTAATTTCGACGGTACCATAGTAGATGGCTTTGAAACTAGCCATCACCTTATTTAACGATTATGCACAAACACATGATTTTCTACACATTAAAGCGAAGAATTATGAAAAATTGAGGTCCCTATCATCAAAGCAAATCTTCCAACTGACAAAAAGATCCCACCTTAGGCTCCCTACTATTATTGCTTCTATCCAGAAGCAATTGCAATCACGTATGACGACACTGAACCCGTTTCGGACTACCAAAAAGTTTTTTGAAACTACGAGAAAACTAACATCATCTTAGCATTTTAACAAACTAACAGAAAAGAAAATGCTAAATTATTTATAGAATCTAATAATTTAGATCTATTTGATTTTATTTATTTTGAAAGCAGTTAGTTTAACAAGAGTAAAGCCTTTTTCTATTGAATTAACGTTAAGATTTAATAATAAAAGTATTTTAGCAATTGAAAACCTATATTTTTAATAA
Organism: Coxiella-like endosymbiont of Rhipicephalus sanguineus; assembly: GCF_018687865.1. NCBI lineage: Bacteria > Pseudomonadati > Pseudomonadota > Gammaproteobacteria > Legionellales > Coxiellaceae > Coxiella-like endosymbiont of Rhipicephalus sanguineus. The sequence continues at coordinate 33,515 of NZ_NIQB01000065.1, forward strand.
ACAGGTTGCAGAAAATATTAGTATTAGAAGCATTATAAAGTAGATGATCAAATCGTATCATCAAAATTAATTTCACGACAATGACTAGTTGAATTTATGACACAAACTCGATCTCTACTGCTGATCGTATAGAATTTAAATAGCGTGAGACAAATTTCTTTTTGTGCTGAGATTTAATTCCATAAGATTGATACGCTGGAAAAAATTCCTTCACAAATCTCAATAAGAAAAAAGAAAACTATAGAAACTTGCGAAGATAATGAAATAAAAATTTCATATTTTTGATCAAGCTAAAGTAATCTTTCATATTTTCCCTTATATTTTAGAAATGAACTGAAAAACAGTCTAAGCGCTTGTAATAATTTTACAAATAAATTTTAAAATAGAATTATTGAAACCTATTTGGGGTCAATTGCTACAAAGTTGTATTATCAAAAATTTAATAGTTAATAGTAATTAATTATTATATTGTAAGCGTTACGGAATTGTTGTAATTTAAAAAATTTCTTCTTTGTTTATTCATAGTTAGATTATTTAAATTTGTAACTCTATAATTAATTGAAAATTTTTAAACTGAATATTATATTGATAGTACCGTTAAATAACAGTAAAGGAATACCTATATTAAAAAAGATACATGCCTATATTATCAATAAATTAATGTTCTTATCTATCTTAATTATGAATTGGAGTTTATAAATTATTAGTGGTTTTCTCATAAAGTAAGTCAAATCGTTAGAAAGCAGATTTAGGTATCTCCTAAAGGTTGGATTCCATAGTTGCATACACACTTTCAGGGCACCTTTAAAAATCCTTTTGTTTTAGATCTTTTCTTTATATTAACATTCTTGGAAGTTTTAGTAGGAGTGCTATTAACCATCACATTTTTCAAACTTGAATTTGTCAATAATCATAAAAATATTTTTTTCAATGTGGTTTTTTTAAGGAGAAATTAGCATTTCAGCAATGTAATTTAGTAAAAATATTATTAATACGGATAAAGATATCTTTCAATTTTCATCGTATCTAACGACAACAATACTTACTTACTTACTTACTTATTAATTTTTCTTTATTAAAAATTAGGATATTCTAAAAAAATAAAATCTTTAATTAGTCTTAATTATGTTTGACATTCCAGCAACGCGAAAATTAAAATTATTTTGCGTTAACGTCTTATTACACTATAAAAATCTAATGATTAAATAGTAAGCGTTTAGAAAATTTTTTAATTACCTAAAAATTTTTATAAAGCATTTAAAAATTGATTCAGGAACTGGAATACTTAAAAAGGAATTTTAAAAATAGAAAAGCTACTAAAAATAAAAATAAAACTCCTAATAAAAAAATAACTGAAACAAGAACTATCAGATTATATTTTTAAAGATAAAGAAATTGAAAAAAAAATTTAGAATATTATATAAAAAGTTAGGATATAGGATTGGAAACTTTATTCTACTAGCCTATCAAGATTAAAGAAATACAAAATTTAACAAAGGAACACTTTTTAACTATAAATAATTTTATTTTGATTTTAAAAGATACAAATAAATTTTTATATAAGTATGACAAGCTAGTAATAAGTGTAACACATATTTTCTTCGCTAACAGCACTACTTCATTATAAGAATAATATCTTTTATAGTACTATTATCGCTTAATCAACTCCTAAAAGTTATTAGTTCAGTATGCAATTAATCTTTTTTTCTATTTGACTATCTATTATCAATCAAGAAAAGAGATTTCCCATGAGGACATCTTATCGTACTCTAAAAAATTTATCATTTCGCCTAGAGCATATATCTGTACCTTCGATAGCATTAATTTAATTTTTGAAAGATTGAAGTACGGTATTTTTTGAACTAACGGGATAGGCAAAAAACTTTTCTAAAGCTGTTTTTAGATTAATTGATTCCAGATACTGGATCTATCAAGTGCTTTAAAAATACAATTGAAGTGCCACAATCCTATGTTTCTTAAAATGAAAGTGAAAAAATTGATAATGTACTTAGTACTATTTAAAGTATCGAAGAGATTTAGAACATCAACCAGAGTAACGTTGATAAAAATAACTTTGAGATAGTTGGAAAATATTGGGATACAGAAAATCATATTAAAACTGTTTTACAAAAATTTACTCTATAGCCTATAGATATTTAGAAATCATTTTATCTTTAAACAGCAGACAAAAAAAAGGGATTTTCTAAAAACGATAATATTTCTAATTGATTTTAAATTATTTGATGAACTAACAATCTTAACAAACTATCAAAAAATATTTTATATAATTATGTTAAGAATTTTACTAAAAGGTCTAATTATTAGAAAGCCATGATAGAATGATCTTAAATAAATTATAAAAAATTATTGAAATAATTGCTAATGGCATTAAATTTTTTTATAGTAATTATGTTTTTTATAAAAAATAAAAAACTTAAATTAAATTTAAATTTTAGTCTGAATAACAATAAATATAATCAAAAATTAAATTATTAATCAAATTCAAATAAATGATAAAAACCCAATTAAAACATAACTAGAAAAATGAAGTAAAAGGAAAAAATGAAAAATAGAGTAAATCAAGGAAAAGAGTTTTTATAACAAAATAGCACTTAAAGACAACAAGGATTAAAGTGAGAGCACTAATTATTGTATCCGTATCCAAACTCGTCGAAAGCTAGATTTTTTTAATAAGCAATTGGAAGAAAAAAGTAAAACTTGAAATAAAAGAAACTATTGATATTTCTTTATATAGAACATGAGTTCTTAACAATAAAATTGTACTTAAAATTTAAGATTTATATTTTAAATATGAAACTAATTCCTATTCTTTATAAAGATTTTAATTTTTAAATGACAGGGTATTAAAAAGTTTCCATATCCAGAGCTAATGTCTATAGAAAATCTAAATTAATTAAGCTAATTAAAAAAGAACTTTTTCCACAAAGCGGAACTATTTATATCAGTGCGAATCATATTTCTCATTTAGATAAAGAAATTTCCTTTTTTGATTCTAATTTAACGATTTTTGATAATTTTTTAAAACTCAATACTGAAGATAAAACCTTTAATGCTTATTCAGGATTAGCTACATTTAAATTTATAAATAAATATACTAAAAATCGTGTTCTGCCACCAGTAGCAGAAAAAATCTGTGAAAGGTTGACCATTAGCTTAATGTCAATACACCCTACTCAGTTGATTATTCTTGATGAAAATAATAATAATAATAATACTAGACAGAGAGTAATTATGGAAACAAAC
>NZ_NIQB01000066.1:0-971 GCF_018687865.1 Coxiella-like endosymbiont of Rhipicephalus sanguineus
CCTCACTAATATCTTTAAAATTATTAGCATCTGGAATAACTTTAATTAATTTTTTAGCTAAATCTTTTGTAGATTTACTAACTCTAATAAAAAAATTGTTTTTATGACCATCTAGTGAAAACATTTTTTAGCGATAAGAACTAAAAATGTAATCGCCTCTTTTCTTCTGCTATATCTTGGGTCTCTGCTATCACGATAGTATTTAAAGAAACTGAGATAACCAACTATATCACTTCCTAGTATTTCACCAGCCTCATCATTCATATATTTAGTAAAACGTAACGGACCGTTTATTTTTTCTGTCAAGTATTCTTCAGATATCTTAAAAAAATGAATCTATTTACTTTGATACATTTCTATTCATACAAAAATTATTTACATAATTTAGAAAAAAATAAAGCTAGTTTTTTATTATGTATGAAAATATCTAAAAAATTATCAAAAAATATAACATTCTCGATTTTTTCCCTCTACATCTTCTTTAGATTCTATTTTATCGTAATTGATCTCAATAATTGTAATTGATCTCTATAATTTGATTATAAACATACGAAATAGTTTCTAAAAATTCTTTAGTCCTAATAAATTTACCGCTAGTTGCGATATTTTTAATCCTATCATAAATTATAAGAGCACGAAAAATCTTATATAAAATTTCCCTTTGTTTTCCTTTTTTGTAAAGTCATAAAATTTCTGTAAGACTTTTCTGACACGCTGATTACAATTTTATTTTTTTAATTTAAATAAATTACTATTAATTGAATAGTAATACATTAGCACTTTTTTTATATTAAACCACAACGGAATTTACTTCTCCTCTATTAAATTTAGAAAATATATATTAATTTTTAAATTTAGTTTGCGTGATATAAAAATTTATATCAATATTAAAATTAAAATATTTTTTCTTAATAATTTTATTTTTTATTAAGTTATTTCAGATGCTAATAATTTTAAAGATATTAGTGAGG
>NZ_NIQB01000067.1:0-2832 GCF_018687865.1 Coxiella-like endosymbiont of Rhipicephalus sanguineus
ATTATTTATTTAGATTATTTATTTAGATTATTTTGATAGAGATAATAAGCATGATTACGCCCGCGCGGTATGAAAAAATTCTTGAGAATTATTATTTTCCATTAAAATCGGCGTGAAATAATGCAGTGCCAAAGGATCGATTAACGAATACTCCTACCAAACAATAAATACAGGGTTCGTGCCCATGTACAAATCGTAATTATCCATTCCGGAAGGTTGATAAATCGACCTGTTTTAAAAGTGAACTTGCAGATTGGAGTGATTGACCTTGGCAATCATTGATCGGGGAATGTAATCCAAAAACCGTTTGCATTTTTGTCAATTCCAAACCAAACCACTCTTTTCGCTTGGGATAGCGTGGGAAAACTGTGTAAACAAACACACACATTGTTGCGCCAGAACAACCATAAGATTCAGCGACTTATTATCTTTACCGGCACACCGGTGTTCGATATCCATTGAATTTCGATAGCCGTTAATAAAAAAACACTCGCATCGTGTCAAACTGATAACCCCGTGGATAAAACCGATAAGGAAAATAAACGATACTCATCGTTATAATTTCACAAAAACACTTACATAGGTCGTTGGCTAAAGAAATCGAAAACAGTTTTCCTTGTGTTTTTTGTTGTTCATCTACCGAAGTCGCCTCTTCCGTTTTCCCATGAGGCGGGTAGGAAAAAAGCCGTGCCCGCCCGATGGCGCAAAATGTTCATCTGAGCCTGTGGTTTTTCACTCCACATAACTGTAAATGTGCGGCGCAAGTTCGCGTATGGTCAACGCATACTTCTTAGACCTTACAAAGGATCCCGGCGGACGATACGAAAAATCCGATAACAGAAAATGTGCACCGGATCCCACGCTACTTAATTCAAGAAACTAACCCTTGTAATACTTTTCTAAGGAATCCATAACCTTTACCGCCGTAGGTGAGATTTTTTTAGGTAATAGCATTTGTCTTTCTCAAGCGGGGCACGCAACTGACCCTGCGTTTCGAGACAAACCGGTGTTCCCATCATCAAAGACACTCGCATCCGAAATGAGTAAACAATGCACTTTTGAATCCACTTTAAACGATTGCTTAAGGACTACCATACTGTATAAACGCCTAACGCGCGCCAACACACAAGATTAATTAGGTGCATACTTATTTAGGTGCATACTTTTATTTGCTTTCCAATCCGCCTCAGCACTTTTTCCTCGCCCCCACCACAGGAAGCCATTGCTGAGGAATCGTATTCCACCACAACACAAAAAGATCGTAAAACTTATCACCTCTAAAATAAGTCTTTGATAGTGGACTTTCTATCGTTTGATTAATGATGGGTATCCATCCCAGTACCGCATACTGTTGGGATGCTAATCGGCTCGATAATCGAAGGTCACCGGTTTTAGAAATCTGAGAGATAAAAAGCTGAGAGATAATATAAATCAAGCATCTCCTTGACCGTTGATCCCTTATTAACTTGATTCCTTATTACTAAGGTGTATGCTAGTAGCCAACGCAGTGCGCGCCATCATTGCCGTTGGTATTTTTCAACAAATCCGATCTAAGCGTTAAAAACCCTTCACCCTCACCACTTTGGCTGCTAAAATAGCCGTTGCCGTATCATTCATCTTCCAAATATAATCGGTGGAAGTTTTTTACCAATTAACGATCCGCATCACTTACGTTTTCTGTGACGGCGTATAAAAAGCCCTGCTACCACTCGAAGGTAGCCAGAGTCATCTATGATTTTCTTACCAGTATAATTTAATCTCGTCCAGGATTTGTTACTCCAGTTTTATCATTTGTCTTTTATCATTTGTCGAGTTTGATCCCAAAATTCTAAAGTTGTTATTAGCAACCTCTAACGGGAAGAGATTGGAACCCTCTTGCTGTTTCTGGACTTTATAGTAAGCATCCAAAAACCGCGATTAAAGCTATTTTAGAATGCATTTCTCGTTACCGCCATATTTTTGATTCAGAATTAATTAAAAAAATATTTTCTGAAACAACTTTAAAAGCTTTTCTTTCCTAGATACGCTTTAATTTATTGCTTTTTCACAAACGATTATCAAGACTTAAAATTTATAAAATATAATAAGTAAGACTCAAATAAAATTGATAACTATTATTCATTACAAACTAGCACGCCTGGATTCTTCTAATCATATAGCCAGATTGACCAAATTATAGCCGCTCACTCACGATTAATATTGGAATATTTTTCACCAGAAATTTTTAAACCTATCAATTTAAGCTGGATTACCAAAAAAAATATTAGGGAAATATTTAGCTGCACTAAAAAATAAAAAAGAAAATTATAATTCTCCAGTTTTTCCTATAAGAGGTTTATTCCATTGAGGATAATACCCTCTTCAACAAAAAAAATAGTAGCAGCTGAAGTATTGAAAGACGTGATATGGAGGGTGATATTAATTTTGAAATTTAAAAAAGTTAAAAAACAACCACCCGGCTCTCTCTGACGGCAATCTTGCTAAACTATTTTACGCTTGTGAAATAATTGTGAGGTATAAAAATCTGCTGCTTCCAACTTCGATTCATTGGAAGGTTTATTTATATTCGGGCGTCAACAACATGAAAGACTGAATTCTTCAGTATTACGACTAGCACTCTTTGTTTAGTGATTTTGGAGCAGCTAATTTCTTGTTATTTACTTAATGAACTAACAATTAATTTAACAATTCCAGGCCCTTGATAGATCAAGCCCGTATAAATTTGAACTAAAGAAGCTCCTGCCTTTAAAAAGGCTTCGGCATCTTCAGAAAAAAAAATCCCTCCCACCCCAACAATCGGAACAGCGTCCTGCACCAACTTATGAAGTTGTT
>NZ_NIQB01000068.1:0-16490 GCF_018687865.1 Coxiella-like endosymbiont of Rhipicephalus sanguineus
GATAAAGCAGTTTGGCTTACTGGTTTTCATTTTCACTTTGGACGGGAAGTTGTGCTAACCGTATTCACCTCCGTTCTTCCTGCAGTTTCTTTTGAGTGGTTTGTATTTTTTTGTTTTAGGGAATTAGAGATATGGCGATTTCTTGAGGGAAGATAGGTTAAATGGGGTGGCAATTTCGCGTCAATTACTCTCTTAATCGCTTCATTAAAATATTGATCGAAGAAAGAGTCGATTCTTCCTGAATCCATAGCATAAAACTCCTAAATCACAATCTAGCAAAATGTCAGTAATTTCTATTATCCAGGATTTGGACTTCGGACGCAAATTAGTGCTAGTTTTAACATTTTTTTGAGAGGCGTTTTTTTGTACTTGCTATTGCTACTTCTTATTTTTCTCTGTAACATAAGTTGCTCGATTTACACCTAATTTGTCAGGTTTTTAGCGGGTGGATGATCTTAGGAGGGTACTATCGAGTGTTAGAGTATTTGGGTTCTGGGTGGAAAGGTGAAGTTTTATAAAGTCGAGGAACGAAAAACCGGTATCATTCGGGCAGCCAAATTGTTTTATCGCCGAAAGACTAACGGTGAAAGACCCTACATTTATTATTCTAAAAAGCTCTATAAATTAGGCAAATGTCCGATCGTTATTCAATGTCATTTTCGTGATGTCATTTATTTAAAGCAAAAAAAATCATTTTCTTGTTTTAGATTTTATAGATGGAGAAGTGCTTTTGGGCTACACTACTCGTCAAAAAGGGAAGCTCTTACTGCTTTTTGAGGCTCTTCATTTATTATATGCTTTGATTCAAGGAGTAGAATAAATTCATTTTCATGTAGCATATCATGGCTATATTCATTTCTATAAGATCATGATTAAGAAAAAATGTCGGGGTTTTGAGGTGAATTTAATCGATTTGCTGCATTTAGGTTCCTTCCACGAAAAGTAAAATCTAGCAGGATGTTTATGATCTCATTAATATCTTTTACGAAATGATTGAAAGTTTAGCAGGCTATCGGCGGTGTAGTAATCACATTAAACAATTTGTTTTAGCTGGGAAACACAATCTTATTCAGGAGCAATTTAATACTGCAGGTCACTTACGGGCTGTGCTTAGAAAATATTGGGTCGGAGAGCCGATACGCAATTCCATATGCTATAGTACTAATGTTGTACATAGGAGTAGCTATTTATAAAATGGAGTCCTAAAAATAGTATGGGCAAGTTGTTTATTCCTCCTGCTCCCCGCTTGACCTTTTCTGGCTCTGGGGTTGACTCCTCAGGAAGTTTATCAAAAAGTAAAAATTCTATTTCTATATAGTATCGACCTTCAGACTGAGATGGTGAGGGCTCGAGGAACGGCCGTCGTGGCAAATAAAACAATTATAGTTATAAAACTGTCATATCATCTTAATGGAGAATGTGGTTGTTAAATTACCTAAAGGGAATAAATTATAATTCGTGAGAATGTTTTATAAAAATGAAAAATAAGACCTTTGCTTATTAGAAATTCCCAACGAAAATTTCATAGCTGTTAAAATGCAACCTTCAACGGATGTTCACATAGGGAAGTAAGTGTACGCGATAGGAAATACACAGGGGACAGAAAAATCTTTATCTCGAGAAATTATTTATAACAAATATAAGGTGAAAGCAGGAGAGTGGTTGGAAACAGATGCCACTATTTATTTTGGTTGTAGCAGAAGTGGGTTATTTGATGATGAGGGAAATTTAATAGGGATTACAGCTAAAAAGTGTATCTTCACACACAGCGAATATCATTCCTGAAGCAATTCAGGGAATAAATTATTTAGGTTCTTATGGACATGATAAAATTGGGCTTTATCGAAATAATGTGGAATGTTCTTTGTTAATTCCTGGGATAGATACCAATAGAAATTTGGCTAGCTCAGTTTTTTGGAATCCTAAATACAATACAATTCCACTAGTTTTTCCCACTACTGCGAATGTTAAAGAAGCTTGAGTATTATTTATGAAGCTATACTCAATAAGGAAACAAAGAAACAAATTTCTTATAAATCAAAAAATATTTTATATATTGCCAATCAACCCTATCCACTCTCTATGGTTCAAGCGTTGATGGTCATAAATATCTTTTTGGGGTAACACAGTTCAGTTAAAATCTTCTAAGCAGTATTTTTAAATTCTGGAGCCTTTAAAGTTAAATTCGACGACTCTGACCCAAATATTGGTAAAGCAAATGGTATACCATGTCAATGGGATTGCTCAGGCGCTTTCTGATTATAATGCAAATTGCGAGGGGTTCAGTTTTTAATTAAACCTTTTTCGATAAGAAAGTCGTAGGCTACTTTTGTTCCGGGGTCTTATATTGAATATTTACAAGAGCGTTAAGATGCCGCATGGTTTCATTGTCAATTAAATTAGCCAACGGCGCTAAAGCATTTTCCACTTATGGATGCAATTTTAGAAAATCTTCTTGGATTATCGGTGCCGTGTGTAATAAGAAGGATAAAAATGTTTGTCATCTTTAAGTGCCACTAAATTATAGGCGTGTATGCGATCGTCGGTAGTGAAAATTTCACTAAATTGAATGTCTTTGTTTTTAATTGCTCTATACAATTAAATCAGGTTGCATTTGTATGATATGTTTTAAATTTAAACCCGTAAATTCTTTTAAGTCCAGAAAATACATCAGGTCTTTGTAAGAATTCAGGAGGAGTGGCGAGGGTGAGTCGAGGAGCTATAAGAACGAGATCGCTTAAATTTTGAAGGCGATGCTTTTTTTCAAATTTTCTATTACCGCTAAAATTTGAGAGTTATTAAAGCGAAAGGGGCTTAAACAAATTAATTGATAATGTTGTTCATATTCTTTTTTCAGTATTTAGAATATTTTCTGAGCTGAAAGGAGTTTAGTGTGATGAAATACAACCAGATAGACGGTTCCGGTGTATTTCGGATAAAGATAAGACTTAGATTTTAATAAGGTATTCTAAAAACCGCGGTTGAACCTAAATTAAATTCCTTTTTAATAGCTAATTTAGTTTGTAATTCAATAATGTCAGCCATTATATTTGCCGAGTATATATTGTTCAGAAAAATTTTTAGTGGCAATAATAATTTTATTTTTTCGATTTTTGAAAAGTAGAGGCGATACTGATCTAACAATTAGTAGATTAAGCTAAACAAAATCACAAAAATAATAGTTAATTTTATTTTTTATATTTCATTATCTTACGTTGATGATGCGAGAGTGAAGTTTCGATATAGCCAATGATGAAATCTAACGCAACAGCTAATAAAGCCGCAGGAATAGCGCCGAGTAAGATAAGGCAAATATTGTTTAACGGATAAGCCTTGGGTGATAAAATTTCCTAAACCACCTGCGCCAATAAACGCTGCAATGGTAGTAATCCCAATAGTCATTGCTGTTGCCGTTGGAATCCCCTACGATGAGACGGGGAAGGGCTAGCAGCAATTCCACCAAACGGAGGCGGGGGCTGCCCCCCAGAGAGTAAAACCCATCGTGCAAGCCGTTTCAACGCTTTCAGAAGAGACCCCTAACAAACCGATATAAATGTTACGAGTGATTGGCAATAAAGCGTAAACGATTAGGGCGATAATAGTGGGCTTAAAACCAATTCCTAAAAATGAAATTAAAAAAAAAGCGAGTAAAGCAAGGCTAGGGATCGTTTAGAAAGTGCTAGCCATTCCTAAAATAATATTTCGAAAAATTGTGCGATTTAAAATTAATATTCCCAAAGGAATGCCAATAAGGATGGCTGCGAAAGTAGCGGATAAAGCTAAATAAATATGTTCTAAATAATTTGATCTCCAAAGCGCTCACCGTGAACTCCTGTCCAGATGTTCCATTTGTTGCTCCGGTAGTTTAACAAGTTATGCAACAAATTCGGTTGCGGGATTGGTAACAAGTTCGGTTTTAGTACCTATTATGATCGAGTTTTCCCTTATGCATAACAGCGATGCAGTCTGCGATGCGAAATGCTTCGAAAATATTGTGGGTGATAAAAATAATGGTTTTTTCGACTTTTTCATTGAGATAGATCATCTCATTTTGTAAAGCCGAGTGAGTCATAGCATCAAGCACCAAACGGTTCATCCATCAATAAGTATTAAGATTAAGTATTCAAGGATCAGCTGCTAATGCTTGGGCAACGCCTACACGCTGCTACCGCCTCCCCCAGATAATTCATCGGGGTACCGGGTGGTGATTTTTTGGTGGTCTAAGTGGACGAAATCCAATAACTCATAATCTTGTTCAATACGTTTTTTCTTGGGAACATGTATCAGCTTTAAAAGGGTGGTTATATTTTTTCCACCGTCATATGAGGAAAGAGCCCTATTTGTTGGAAAACGTAACCAATCAATCGACTTAAGAGGACTGAATTCGTATTGAATAATATCTTTGCCATCAATCTTGATCTTACTTACGCGTTGGCTCGATCAATTGATTTATCATTTCATTAAGGTAATTTTTCCGCTTCCGGAGGAGGTTAATAAAACTAAGATTTCGCCATCTTTCACTTGAAAAGAAACATTATCCACGGCTAAGGTAGAACTACCGGGATAAGCTTTAGTAACATGGTCCAACGTGATCATACTGACATTATAACGTAAGAAGGGAATTATGCACCTCGCATAATTTTTTATAATAAAAGAATATGAAGAGCATTATAAAAGAATATGAAGACTATTAAAATAATTTCTCCTTATTGTAGTGCGATTACGATATAATATAATCGTTAATATTTTAGGCGAATTGCATTCGTTAAAATTGCAAAGCTAGATAAGCGAATTGTCTTTATTAGTAATCAGTTTTTGGGAAAACCCTATCTTCCAGGTGCTTTAAGTGAAGGGGAAGAGGGACAGTTTGACCAAAATCTCTTGTATCGAAGGGATTATTTTGATTGTTTGACGCTTGTGAATACAGGAATACAGTCTGTGCCTACCCTAGCTCTGTCTAGCTCTGTCAGAAAAAAAGATCATTTTCTCTGAAACATTCTGGCTTTTAATTATTATAATGCCATTCCTTGTTACGAAAATTGATTTCACTTCACTAGTGTCGATTCCGAATATTCAGAACGCAAAAAAATCAACTAATTAAGATATAAGCAGCGATATTAAAGACACAGAGGATCCACCCCATTTGTGAAACAGCCGAGGCATTCATTGATTGACATAATTGGTTTAAACATTGTACTTTGGCTGATATTAAATTAAAGCCAATTTCAGATTCCAAGGGACGAGCTTTACTAAAAAACCGCAAGCCTTTTCCTCTCAAGTTAAATTAGAAAAGAGTCGATTACCTTATCTTTCCTTAAAGAAATTGTTGGATGATGCACGTAGATATATGTTATTTAAACAAATTACGGTTCGATTATTGAAATCGTTTGCCCTAATTGGGATATGCGAGATAAAATTGGCATCAATTTGAATATCTCTCATCTAGGATTTACGTTGTGGAGTGGAAAGAACTTAATTTTTAGATATGCTTCTTTGGCAAAGAAGTGTGTGGTTGATGAGCCTCTTGCTCAATACCTGGAGGCCTATCTTTCAAGTCCAACGGTTAAAGGGATCGATGTTTTGCGTTGCTGCAAACAGTGATGGCTTTCTCCTGAAAAATGATTTGATTAATGTCATAACTTCTTACAAAATTTGTTTGATTTTAAAAATCAATCTAACAGAAGAAAGTAAGGGCAGAAGAAAGTAAGGGATGATGATACATCCAAATACTGAACTTAAATATAATTGATGAAACAATCGGTCATGGTGTTTTTGTTAGGCAAAAAATCCCTCGTGGCACACCAGTATGGACTTTAGTCACCTCGATAGAGAATATTCAAGACAGCATTAAGAAAATTCCTCCTGATTATCGCAAGATTTATATAAAATGCCTACATCAATGTAGAAGGGGCGTTCATACTTCTGTTGGGATTTTGGGGCTACATGAACTATGCGTGCCAACCTAATTTTCGAAGAGTGGGTCCTGAAATTGAAGTTGCCATTAGAAGAGACATCCGAGCGGGTGAAGAGATAACTTGTGATTACAGCGTATTAAATCTTCTTTTTTTCATAGATTATTATTGTGAACACCTTGAGTTCCGGGGAAGGATTTGTGGGGAAGATATTCTACTCTTTAGGTCTTTGTGGAATCGTCAAATAAAGAAGATATTGCCCTTAACTAAAAGGGTGTATCAACCTTTTTCCTTATATATTCCTTATATAAAAATAAAGAAGTCTTTGAGGTAATGCTTACCGATACCGATGCAAGAGGACTTCCTTTACCAGAAAAATTATATTGTTCGAACCTTAAAAGAGCTTTCGCCTCTATATAAGAGATTTAATTGAAAATGAAGAAACAATAACTTAGCTAAGCTTTTCAGGCTCAATAGACTTCTCCTAAAATAGCCGTTTTTTAGCTCCAGTCACACTAAGTAAGTTGTTCGCTTTCTTTTCTAGAGTTTTTTTGGCTAACCAGGCAAAGTAAACCACCTCTACCCAATCGGGAGATATACTCGCCTCTTCAGTGGTGGTTACTCTTAAGGGTTGACATAATTCTCTCAATCGATCGACGAGATAGTGGTTATGGATACCCCCCACACAACCATAGGCTACCGGAATTTAAAGAGAAAAGAGAAGCGAGTAAGCCTGACTAATACTTCGAGCAGTGAGTTCCACTAAAGTAGCTTGGATGTTTTCTGGGGCAAAATCGCTTCCCATTAATTTTTCTTTGAGCCACTTAAGGTTGAAATATTAACGATCGGTGTTTTTGGGCGAAGAACGTTGAAATAGGGGTCTGCTAAGTAGGCTCTCTAATAAGTCTTTTCTTGTATGCGGCCGCTTGCTGACCACTTCCCAGAGTGGTTCTAGTCTTTTTTAAAATGCCGGCCTAAGCATCAAGCAGAGTATTTTCCTGGCCCAGTATCAAAACCTATAACAGATTGATGGGGATCCTGAGGAAGGAACGTAAGATTAGCAATTCCCCCACAATATTTGCTACCAGTCGGTTTTCTTTATCCGAAATAGGAAATTATGGAAAGCAGGCGAGTGGTGCGACTTGATCCCCTAGTGCCATGTCCTGGCAGCGAAAATCAGCCACCATTGTAATTCTTGTTAGGGTCGCGATTGTATATTAGGATCCCCAAGTTGCAAGGTAAAAGGATAATTTTCTTCGGGCTTATGATGGATTGTTTGGCCATGGCTACCAATAGTGTAAATCGCTTTTGATTTAATATAAGCTTTTTTAGGATAAGCTTTTTTAGGAGGTTAAGCGACATCGCTGAAAATAATCGCTCGAGCGCCATATCAATTTTCCTGAGTTTACTAATGGAACAGGAGGAAGATAAACAGAGAACATTCAAGTTTTGTCTTATTTCTTTAGGAATCGGCTCGCTGTGACTGGCTACCAGCTGGAAAGGATTGAATTGGACAAGTACAGCGTCAACGGGCATCTAAACTTGTGCCGGATAGATAAAGGCTGATGTAAAAAGGTTCTTGTGGCACGCACACTTGCAGATTTAGGTTGAATTTTTAAGTTTCGTATTGTTAGCGGCTAATTGAGTATCTTGATGCAGATACAGCTCTGCTAACAATTGCTTAGCTGTATTCAAAAAAGGTTTCTCGTATTTTTGGGGAACGCTTTGGTCTGTGAGAAGTTTCATAGCCAACCAATTTTTGGGTTTACCATTGACATAGAAGCCAAAGTGAAGATGTGGCCCTGTGGTCCAACCCGATTCACCTACGTATCCAATTATTTCTCCTTTATGCACCCATTCATTGAGGTGAAGTTTCGCAAATCCCAACATATGTCCATACAGGGCGAGATAATGCTGACCATAATGTACCTTAATTGTCCTGCCATAGCCGCCGTCATGGCCCATAAAGACGATCTGGCCTTCAGCAATAGATTTAATAGGTGTACCAAGAGGAGCAGCAAAATCAACGCCTAGGTGAGGTCGAACTTTATGTAATACAGGATCATAGCGATGATAACTGAAGTAACTGCTGATCCGTTTATAATGCAGGGGGGCACGCAGAAAATGCGCTTCCACACTCCGACGACCATTAGGATTATAATAGGCAGTATGATTGATAGGATAAGTATACCGAACGGCTTGCTCTATTTTACCTCGATGAATAAATTCAGCAGCAACGATATTGCCATTACGGTATTTCTTTCCATTAATGTAATCTTCTTGATACAGAAAATCAAAGCGATCCTCTCGACGGAGGTCACGCGCAAAATTAATCTTCCCACCAAAAATAGTTTGTAATTCGCTAAGCATTCGAGAAGTTAAGTCAGATTTTTTTGCATCTTGAATTAGGGAATGTTGAATTACAATTGATTTATAAGTCAAGGTAGTTGTGACAGGTTGGGTTTTCATTTTCTTTATAAAGTCATTTCCTTGACGAATAAAAATTAATGTCTTAGCTGTCAATAGTGGATATTGAAGTGCCATGAGTTGATGAGAAGAATTGGTTTGGAAAGCGAGTTTTTCATGACGACGAAAAATAGCCGCTGAAGTATCACCACGTGTTACTACGATAATTTGCCATTGCAGATCCAGTTTGTTTATTTTTTTACATTAAGTTTTTTTACATTAAGCGGAGCGGAAGTGTTAAGGGTAAGTTGTTTGACGGATGGGGGTGTTTGAACCCAAAGCAATTTTATTAAAACGGCCAGGACGAGACCTACGGTGAAAATGATCAATATGGTCAATTTCCACCTCATTTTTTCTGGTCGCATTCGGTTTCCTTTGGGATTTTGACTGATTACAATTTCGAATCATACCATGTAATACAAAGATCCGGAATAATGAGAGGATTAGATGATTTCACCCCAAGAAGCACTAGAAGAAATTAAACGAGGTGCTGTCGAAATTATTCTTGAAGAAGAATTACTTGTACGTTTAAGTGAAAAAAAACCATTGCGAATAAAATTGGGATTTGATCCAACAGCCCCAGATATTCATCTTGGCCACACCGTCGTATTAAATAAGCTGCGTCAATTTCAAGTTTTAGGGCATGAAGTGATTTTTTTAATTGGTGATTTTACGGGAATGATTGGCGATCCTACCGGTAAAAATATAACACGTAAGCCATTGACCACTGAACAAGTTATGGAGAATACTAAAACTTATGAGACACAAGCTTTTCGTATTTTAGATTCTGAGAAAACCCAAGTTACTTTTAACTCAAACTGGATGAATAATTTAAAGGCCGATGATCTCGTTCGTTTAGCATCAACTTATACGGTCGCACGAATGTTAGAACGCGATGATTTTAATAAGCGTTATGTTGCGCAACAACCGATCGCCGTCCATGAATTTTTATATCCTTTATTACAAGGTTATGATTCCGTGGCTCTCCATGCTGACGTTGAATTGGGTGGCACCGATCAAAAGTTCAATTTATTAGTAGGCCGAGAATTACAGAAACATTTTGGCCAACGACTTCAATGTATTTTGACAATGCCTTTATTAGAAGGATTGGATGGTGTTCAGAAGATGTCCAAATCATTGAATAATTATATTGGTATCACGGAACCTCCGGAAGAAATGTTCGGAAAAATTATGTCGATATCCGATGATTTAATGTGGCGCTATTATGAATTATTAAGTTTTCGGTCCATGCAGGAAATTAATCATTGGCGTAGAGAGGTAGTTAAAGGAAAAAATCCCCGGGATATAAAAATTTTATTAGGTGAAGAATTAGTAGCGCGTTTTCACGGAGAAAAAGCAGCTAAGGCCGCACATCAGCACTTCATCGATCGCTTTAAAAATCATGAATTGCCCACCGATCTTGAGGAAATTAAGGTTCCAGCTGAAAACGACCATTTAAGAATTGGGTACATTCTGCAACGCGCGGGCTTAGTCAGCACGACTTCCGAAGCTCGTCGGATGATATCGCAGGGTGCTGTTCGTATAGATGGCGAGCGAGTTGAAGATATTCGATTAACCATCTCCACTGGTGAAAGTCATTTGTACCAAGTGGGGAAACGTCGTTTTGCTAAGGTGAAGGTGATTTGATCTCTTCTCTCATTTTTGTGGATCTTGGAACAATTACAACAGAAGATCTGCGATCTTGCGAAAATGGGAAAAAAGTGCGGGGAATCCTGAACAACGTGATTTCTGAGATTGTTTAGATGTGGAAGATCTTCTTAAAGCAGGAGTCTCTCGGAGTAATTTCTTAAAAGTGCTGGCTGCATCCTCATCTTTATTCTGGGATGGATGAGGCAGTTGTTGAGTAAGGGCGACTACAAAATTTCTATCATCAGATATTGTTAGCTGCTTTAGCACAAGTTCTAGGTCTTCTTGAGTTAAAATCTGAGCACCATCTAGAGCGCGCAAGGCATTGCACAGGGCTCTCAGCTGGGGGAGTGCGTAGCAACTGCTTGGATGTTTTGGGAGTTCAATAATCCTATCTTGTTAAGGTGCCTCGAGCCTCAGCCACCGCTTTCGGATTTCGATGCGCGATAGCGATCGCTTGTCGAACATCGTCATTTAAAATGCCATTTTCATTAAGCGATAACAAAGTATAAGCAGCTTTAAAAGAATATTTGTTTTGTAACAGCACGCTATTGTTTTCTCGAATTCGGAAAGAATTATTTTTTCTAAGCTGAATAAGAGCTTTCGCAATTTCTTTAAGATTTTCATTATTTCTAGAAATGAGGATATCAGCGTATTCGCTCATTTTGTGATGAATAAACAGGGCTAAAAGCTTCTAATAGATTATTTCAAGTAAGTAGTCCAGAGATTTCATTAAATTTAACAAGCTCTTTAGCTAGAATAACAATATTTTTGCTTCCTGAAATTCTCTCAACAGTATTTTTTTTTCTAGTTTTTCGCCTGCTTACAGTATTAAAAGTGGTTCTAATAATTGACGATCTTCATTATGCTTGTGAGTTAGTAGAAAATTAATCGTTTCACGAGCCGTTTTATAAGATTTACTCCCCTTTTCACAAGAAAGGTTCTTAGTTTCTTGAAGAGTATCTGTGATTAATTTCCAACTATCTTCTGAATTTATTTTAGCATTTAATTTCTTCTTCTTTAATTCTTGGGTTACCCGTGGTAAGAGTTTCGAAACGGCTTGGGAAGAAAAAAGCGTTGTAAAGTCGATTTCTCATGTTTTTATATATGTCATTTACTTATTTCTACGTCGTCATATAACCTCCCATTAAACAAAATTCTTCTACCTAGCATATTAAAATAGTCTTAGGGAAATATTAAAAAAACCTTAGAAATTTTTTAAATTTTTAGCACACGACAATTTTTGATAAGTAAATCATTAAAAAATAATTAACTTAGAATTCTATTTATTGAACGTTATATTTTTTAGAATTAATTTAATTAGGGGTGTCATTCCTGCAAAAGTGGGAATGACCACCTTATAGGGATATTCAGTATTAAAAAATTATCATTTTTGATCACAAAAATTGTAGTGTGTTGAGCGATAAATTTTACTGACCTGCAACTTACATTTATTAAGAAACAGTAAATTAAGATTTAAAGTTTTGGAATAATGAATAATCAAGACATCCCACACTTGGGTGTTTCATTTGTGGGAGTCGTTTCAAAGGATGATAAGGGGGTGTTGGTCGGGTCCTATCGTTTCTTAAACATTTGATCATTAACGTGAAGCGTAGCCATAGGAAAAAAATTATTATTTCTTCCGTTAAAGGGAGCGAGGCAAAAATACTTCTCTGCCCTTAGTTTTTTACAAAGCGGAAAGGATACAAAGTTATATATCCTTTTGCTTCTAACGTCGGTACAGATTGAAGAAAAATCCCTTGAGGATTGGGTCTTAACCAGAGTGACCATCTCTGCCGAAGAAATAAACCCCTCTTGATTTTGGGTGAGTTGAGCTTCGCTTCTATTTCTGTTGATATAGGAAGATAAAAAATAATTCTCGTCATTATTTTCATTTTCTTTTTTCAATACAGTTTAACGAATTTATTTGATTCTAAATTTATTAGATATTTTTTTATTTTTACAGGTAATCCTTAAGAAGTAAATAAATTTTTTTATTCTAAGTATTCTAAGGCCATCATTCCCAGTAAAAAAAATCATTTTTTTGAACGTGTTGGAAATTAAGGCAGATAAATAGTGTAATGTGGTTATTTCGCCGTAAAGCAAAGCGTCTAGCTTCTTTTCCAAAATGAGAATAGAGAAATTTCTTTTCCTCTTTATTAATAGATAAAGCATTGATAGTGTCTAATCCTTTAGTTGAAAAGGAAGTAATGGCCTCTTTAATTTCCTTTTAAGTTACTGCCTTCCCCACTTGAACAATAAAATTTGCTTTGAGCTTATCGCTTTTTTCAATTGTCTGTAGGGCAGCATCTAGCTATGTCTATTCAAGAAAAATTTTGGCACTATAGCTTTTAGTCTTGAGATATTTGAATGAGAGCTATTCTTTATTATTATAAATGCAAAACTGAAGAAAATCCTCGTAACGGATAATTTGACTTTCCGTAGGAATTAATTCTTTAGATTGCATAAACTGTTTTAATACAAAGACAATAGAAAGCTCCTTTTTTATCTTCGGCATCCTTTTTTTATCGTATTCCCTAATTAGCTATTCTAGTCGACTTTTTCTCATTGGAATTCTCAGTGGTTATCTAACCGAATTACTTTAACATTCGAAGATTAAATCTGTCTTAAATTTCTCTGATTATTAAATAAACCCTGTACATCTTAAATATTAAGATTTAAATAAGCTTAGCTTGATAAGCTTTTACTATCAAAAACAAAAGATATTCAAGGAGGAATGAATGGTGAAATGGTAGAAAATCAAAGAAATCCATCAACTTTATCAAGAATAACAGGGAGTAATAAGAAAGTTTGTAGGAATATTTAGGTTTTGGGAGTGACAGGGCAGAACGATTTAGTGGTCTTTTTTGAAGAGCGTTTAGAGGGTAATCTTGAAGAAATGATTACTGAAGAAGAAGTATAGAAATTGGTGGACAAGATCCTGGAAGAAATTCCTGTCGACTATCATCCGAAAGAGCAGAAAAGATAAAATTCTTTCCTACGAAAAGGCTTTTGAAATCATTAAAATCCTATTTGATATTCGAATCACGAATAAAAAGAAACGTGCTTTTTTTAATTTCCTCAGAAAAATGAAAGCTACTACTTTACAGCAAAATTTTCACTTCAGAAGTTACTTTAGCATTTTTCCGATCTTGTCTCCCTAATATGGTCATTCATCTATATTTCTGGTGCTTCCACTGATTTGCTTAATACTGATTTGCTTAATATTTATCAGAAAAAAATTTCTGATCACAACAATCCCAGAGCGTTTCTAATGTGTTTCTTTCGCTTTCAAAGAAAGGATTAATATTAGAGCAAACGATTAAGAAGTTTTTTCTCATCCAAATTTAGAAATGTTTGCCGAAGTATTAATTCTTTTGCACCAATCAAAAATCTTGACGAAAGAAATCTATAGAGACGTCCAAGAGCCGAGAATCGAAAAAAGGTTGTGAAAGACCTGCAGAAAAATCGAGATGAACAAGAAACATAAAAGTAGGTTAAGTTTGTTTGTACGAGGCCGAGCGCAACCTCCTAAATTGCAAATCGATCCTCAGGCAGATACTACTGCGTACCTCAGCCCTTGAGGTTGGCTTACTGCTTGTAGTATCTTGGGTACACAACTTATTAGGAGACCTTAATGAAAATAGCCCAATTTCAATTTCTGCATCGGCAATTGCTGTTTTCTGTATTTCGCTGGCTTTTGCGAATGTCCTCCTACAATACCCAACATTTACACCAGCGCCAAAATGCCAAACACTAAATTGAATTAGATCAAGAATTTTAGCTACATCGGCAGGTGTGCCAATTTTGCCAGCTGGAATTTGAGCGACAACCTCTTGACAAATAGTTTTAATATCGATTTTCTTTTTTTTTCCGCTTGCTGCTCCATGAGTTTTTCTAGTTGCTCTGTTTCAATGGAGTCCGATAGAATATTATTTACGGTGATTCCATATTTTATCACCTTACTAAGATAGCATTTTTGCTGATGCAGCTACAGCCTATCGCGTGGTGTTGGAAACATCTAAAGTTTCATTAAGCGATTTTACCGACGTAGAAATAGACGTAGAAATATATTAATAATACTACCGAATTGCTTTATCTCTATGTTTGGAATTAGGCATTGCGTTATTAAAAGTATATTAGCACGTAAATAGACGTTAAAATCAGTTTCAAACTCTTCATCAGTTGCTCGAGGATAGGTCCCGGCGGCAGCCCTCCAGCATTATTAATTAAAATTTCAATGGCTACGTTGCTATTAATTTCTTGAATAATGATTCTTCGTAAAACATCTAAATTAGAAAGTAGAAATATTTGTGCATAAGTAAGAATTATGCTGAGCATATTTTTTGGAAGAGAAGAAATAACAGTTTTTAAAGCATTTTCATTATAGGCAAGAACAACAACTTCACAACTTAATTCTGCAAGTGCTTCTACACAAGCTTTGCCAATCCCTTTTGGAGCATCACAGACTAAGGCACATTTTCTGGATAAATCCAGCTGTATTATTTATTTTCCAATAGAGTGAAGGTGCCACTAGGATATTTAAAATAAGTATCGCGTTTAATATTATCTATGCGTACGGGTAATTGGTAAGTTCTAAATTTTCTTTTGATTTTACGGATAAAGGATTTCTAATAAATTTAATACCGCTTCTCCTAAGGATTACTTTATACGTAGTAGTTCGCCCTTATAGTGGTAATTCGCCCTTTACAGAAGAAATAAATTTAAATGAATAAAGGCTTTACTTTATTTTAAAAACTTTATTTTCCCAGCTATTTCTTAACGTAATAGTAATTTAATTTTTTTAGCTCAAGATTTATAATTTTCTATACTTACGCCAGCTATTTGATTTATGGTTTGGTGTAATTGGTGAAAGAGAGAATTAAATTCGATGGAATCTTGAATGTTGTCACTAAACCCAAATGTGATTTGGGGAATTAAATTCCTCACTGGTGATATTAAGAGAGGAGATAACTATATCATGCCTAGGTTGGAGTCATATAGTAAACCCGGTTTTTTCATTGTTTTTTCATTCTGTATTTCATAATCGTTCCTCCTTAATTCATGCACCTAAAGCCCATGTGCAAATTGGTCTAAATTGGTCTAATTAATCAAGTAAAAGAGTCTGTAGGGGAGGGACACTCTTTTTGTGAGTAATTTAATTTTGTGAGTAATATCTAAATTAAATAAGTATTGCTAAGTGATTGATTTTAGAGTTAAACTGGTCAAAAAATATGTTATACTTTTTATTGGAGTTTTATCTTTTTATTGGAGTTTTATTCACGGAATCTGTTGTCATTTATCACACTCTGATGATACTATTTTTAGCCCGGTTTGGTGATGTTATGTTCACGACAGGGCCTGAAAAGAAATGGGCGAGTATTTCTTGTTGACATTGCTCACAAGACGCGTAAAATAGCCCTTCCTTTCTTGATGGAATTGCTCTTTAACAACTAGTAACAAACGGAAGCAGTTTGTGTGGGTACCGTGTGATAGTCGAATCACCAAAAATTATTCGACGCACAGCCTGCTTAACTGCAGTGTTTTGTGTCGAGCCTTAATTTTGCCCTTTATGGCAAACGTTTATTTAATTGAAGAGTTTGATTCTGGCTCAGATTGAACGCTAGCGGCATGCCTAACACATGCAAGTCGAACGGCAGCGGGGGGAGCTTGCTCCCTGACGGCGAGTGGCGGACGGGTGAGTAACACGTAGGAATCTACCTCATTATAGTGGGGGATAACCCGGGGAAACTCGGGCTAATACCGCATAATCTCTTCAAAGCAAAGCGGGGGATCTTCGGACCTCGTGCTATGAGATGAGCCTGCGTCGGATTAGCTAGTTGGTAGGGTAATGGCCTACCAAGGCGACGATCCGTAGCTGGTCTGAGAGGACGATCAGCACACTGGGACTGAGACACGGCCCAGACTCCTACGGGAGGCAGCAGTGGGGAATATTGGACAATGGGGGGAACCCTGATCCAGCAATGCCGCGTGTGTGAAGAAGGCCTCGGGTTGTAAAGCACTTTCAGTGGGGAAGAAATTCTCAAGTCTAATACCCTTGAGCGTTGACGTTACCCACAGAAGAAGCACTGGCTAACTCTGTGCCAGCAGCCGCGGTAATACAGAGAGTGCAAGCGTAATCGGAATCACTGGGCGTAAAGCGCGCGTAGGTGGATATTTAAGTCGGATGTGAAAGCCCTAGGCTTAACCTGGGAATTACATCCGATACTAGGTATCTCGAGTATGATAGAGGGAAGTGGAATTTCCGGTGTAGCGGTGAAATGCGTAGATATCGGAAAGAACATCAGTGGCGAAGGCGGCTTCCTGGAGCAATACTGACACTGAGGCGCGAAAGCGTGGGGAGCAAACAGGATTAGAGACCCTGGTAGTCCACGCTGTCAACGATGAGAACTAGCTGTTGGAAAGTTTACTTTCTAGTAGCAAAGCTAACGCGTAAGTTACTGC
>NZ_NIQB01000069.1:0-19857 GCF_018687865.1 Coxiella-like endosymbiont of Rhipicephalus sanguineus
CAAAGAAATTCTTTGTATATATATTTCATGAGGGGATCGAATAAATGGGAACGCTTAAAGTAAGGAGCTTTTAAGAAATTAAAAAAATCTCGATCTGATAATTTTTTGAGTTTTTCTGCTAATATGCTATAAAAAATAGCTATAGCAGCACGTTGATACCGATTGTCACGACTCTGCGAAGTATAGGTACATCGATTATCCCAATCCACACCACATTGAATGGGGTAGGAAGAACCGTCAAAAATAACTTCTAGTGCTGCTAGATAAATTTCTTCTAAAGCTAGTATTTTCGGTTCCTTATTAACTTCAAGTGTACTTCCAATGCTTAAAGTAGCAGATACTATACTTGCAAAAGCGATTACTAATTTGGGCCATTCATATCGACAAAGAATACCCCCGCTTATAGAGTGTGGACAGAAATTTTTCAACAATATCGGACATTATAAAGCCAAAAATAATATCCCTAAAAACGGAACCCAGGCGTTTTGGCAGCACTATGGAATTATTTGCATAAATCTGCTCATAGGAACCTTCATTAGCAGAGATATAACAAATCATGAAACTTATCTTGGCTATTTTTTAAGCATACAATTTCAATAAAAGGACGTTGGATTAGCGGATGAAGAATCGCCATCAAATAATTTAAGAAATCTCTGTGGCGCAAACAGTTGATTAAGGAGAGTTAGGTCATGGAAATCCTGAATATGGCGAGAGTTATTCTTTAAAAAGTACAATGAAAAATTTACAATGAAAAATTCATGAAATTTATTTATTTCCTCTCCTATTCTATCTGCCAGAGTATTTAGATGTACAGAAGTGGAAGGCTCTTTAGGTATCAGGCTCATCAAATACGATCAGTTCAGAAGTTGCAGTTTCCATTGTAGCTTGCTCAGAAGATTCCTCTAGTGTTTAAATATCAATCTTTTCTGAGTTTTGTAGGCTGGTTATTAAATTAGGATTTTCAGTAGTACGCATGATCTTTCTCGAAGGTTATTATTGGTTTGCGAATACCAGGTCCAATTAATTCTACCACCGCTAAAAAATTTATCGGAATTATCCGTTGATACGTCACCCAAAGTATAACCAAAGTATATTTTAATGGTGACAGAATTAATTAGATGGTTGTAAGTAGGGGTATTATAACGCCTAGGTCTTAAAAGAAAGTTAAAATAAAAAGTTTATTTTAAGAGGGTAGATTTTGAGTCATGAGTCCTACATTGTTAGCGCCGGCATATTTCAGTAACACCATCATTTGAACGACTTTTCCATAGTCTACTTCCTTATCACCTTTCACATAGATTTCTTGTTTTTGATGATTTTGGTTAGCCAATTGCAAAGCTGCGGCGACTCGAGTAACTAAATCCTGAGTTGTAATTGGCTGAGAGGGTTCTTTTGCAATATTAAGAAAATAACTCCCGTGACTATCAATACTGACAATGATGGGGGCTTGCTGCGGAAAAAGTGTTTTCGCAGCGGCTTGTGGAAGCTTGACATTAACGCCTTGTGTTAAAAGCGGTGCAGTTATCATAAAAATAACCAATAAAACTAACATGACATCAATGTAGGGAACCACATTGATCTCAGCTAATGCTCGCTTGCGCATTTTTTCCCCTTGCATTATAAGATTTTCGATGTAATAGAATTAAAAATTCTTCTTGAAAATTATCGTAAGCTTGAGTTATTTGTTCTAACTCGTTGGTAAAGCGATTGTAGGCAATTACAGCGGGTATAGCAGCGAAAAGCCCTGCGGCGGTTGCAATTAAGGCTTCTGAAATTCCAGGAGCTACCATGGAAATAGTAATCTGTTGGACAGCGCCTAAAGCTCGAAACGAGGTCATTATCCCCCACACCGTCCCAAACAATCCCACATAAGGACTGGTTGAACCGACTGTTGCTAAAAAATTCAAATTACGTTCCAAAAAATCTACTTCCCGTCTTTGGGCAATACGCATGGCGCGTTGCGTTCCTTCTAAAACGGCCTCCGGATTGGGATGGGATTCTTGTCGCAAACGAGAGAATTCATTAAGTCCAGCGAAAAAAATGCTAGCCGTACTTGAGAGCTTATTCTTTTTTTCTGCGAGTTGATGATATAGCGTAGTTAAATTGCTCCCAGACCAAAAAAGATGTTCGAACTTTTTTATTTCTTTGCGAGTTTGGAGTAATAAGAGAAGCCGTTGAAAAATAATGGCCCATGAAGCAATGGAAGCCAGAAATAAAAGAGAAATTACGAGTTTAACAACAAAGCTGTCATTACTGATAAAACTCCATAAAGTGGGTTCGCCCATTTTTTCCTCTCTGTTGTATGGATTGTCGATTGATTTTACCAGAGATGGTTGAGTAGAACACCTCTTTAACCTTTAGGTTTGCGCTTTGTCTGACGGGGAGTAAGTTCAGAACCTATGGAAGTAGTTCAAGGTATCGAAATAAATTCTTGCTGTTTGTCTTTGGGTACACCCGGAGAAGTGAAACTTCGCCAAAGAACAAGAAGGGTGAGAATACTGCCAATAATAACAAAATAAATAAACAAGCCTCGTGGCCCTGCTTCATGCATGAAGCAGGGCGCTAATAAAGGACCCGTTGTGCTACCGATACTGTAAGCGAGCAAGAGACCTTGGGTGTGGCGGCTACAGTATCTTTGCTGTGTAAAGAGTCTAGGGTATAAGTGATGCTTAAAGGATAAATAGTGAACGTTAACCCGCCAAAGAAAAAAATAATAAAAATTAATAAGAAAGGGTTTGGGATAAAGGTATTGTGATTAAGATGCTCAAAACAAGCACTAAGACCACTACTATTAAAATCGCTTTACGGCGGTCTAAGGCATCTGAAATTTTCTCCATGGGATATTGGAGTAACATTCCGCCAAAAAATAGTAGCACCCATTAAGACCGCAACATCATTGATACTTTGCACTTGGCTGATGTACAGGGGCAATAAACCGTAGGTGGCTCCTTAGGATCAATCCTGAACAAAGAACATCCAAAAACACCTGCTAGCGATATTCGATACAGTTGAAAAAAGTTTAAAGCAGAAGGCTCTTCAAAATGCGGGGAGTATGTGTCATTGTTAAAGGAATGACTGATAATGAGGATAAAAGGGCAGCCATAATGAAAGGAACAATGCTTTTCAAATCACTCAGGTGTAATAAAAAATTGGCCAAGTGCTTGTGCAGCGTAAAAAGAAATCATAATAGATAGGTAAAAAGAAATCATAATAGATAGAAAGGACTTGACCACGGATAAGTTGATTACTTTTAACTAAAATAACTAACTTTCTATGGTAATGAGAAGTCCGCTATGCAATAACCATTCAAAAGTCGCAATATTAGCCACCATCAAGGATTAAGATAAAGTGCTCGAAATAAAATAGTAGTAGCTACCAGTGAGGCAAAAGTAGCATACACATGAATATGTCCGACCCGAATAATAAAAGGTTCAATGCGAAAAGAACAAATAACGAGGCCAGCATAATAGGCAGGGGAAATGGCAGCAATCATTAAAGAGGTAGTGCCATCTAAATGCAAACGTACAGTGACCTAAGTTAAGAAAAAACCATTTCCCACTGTAAGAATGATTAAGCTTAATAACGGAGAAATAACGCTGACGAAAACTTGAAAACATTCGGTAAATTTGTTGAGCATTCTATTTTAAAATTTAGTATTAACACACCCGTTCCTTAACGGGCAATGACTTTGCAGATGATGATTTTTAGTTCTGACCTATTAGGCAAAAAATTCTATTGGACAAGATAGATAAGAGTTTAGGTTAGTCTTCAATAGCTAGTCGTTCTTGCGAAGCGGGAGGGTGAGGCGTGGGTAATTTGAAATGATGGTAGGTTTGTTCCGTAGCGATACGACCCCGAGGTGTACGAAGAATAAAGCCTTCTTGAATTAAATAAGGTTCAATGACGTCTTCGATAGTGCCACGTTCCTCACAAATAGCCGCCGTGAGATTCTCAATTCCGACAGGCCCTCCTTGGAATTTTTCAATAATAGTGTGAAGTAATTTTCGATCCATCAAATCTAAACCACGAGTATCGACATTTAATAAATCTAGCGCCTCCTTAGCGATATTTTCGGTAATGATTCCAGAAGCCTGGACTTCTGAAAAGTCACGAACTCGCCGAAGCAATCGATTTGCAATACGAGGGGTGCCTCTGGAACGGCGAGCAATTTCTTGGGCACCCTTTTCCTCAATATGCGCCCCTAAAATGTTGGCTGCTCGACTTACTATGTGAATTAAATCGTCGGTGCGGTAAAATTCCAGACGTTGGACAATCCCAAAACGATCACGTAGAGGGGAGGTCAATAGCCCTGCACGCGTAGTGGCGCCCACTAAAGTAAAAGATGGTAAATTCAATTTAATTGAACGAGCCGTAGGACCTTCCCCAATAATGATATCCAATTGGAAGTCTTCTAACGCTGGATACAACACCTCTTCAACAGCTGGATTTAATCGATGAATTTCGTCAATAAATAACACATCGTGCGGCTCAAGATTCGTAAGCAAGGCCGCTAAATCACCTGCTCTTTCCAACACGGGCCCCGAAGTTTGTTTTAAGCCCGCTCGCATTTCATGGGCGATAATATGGGCTAGGGTTGTTTTGCCCAATCCCGGCGGACCAAAAATTAAAACATGATCTAAGGCTTCCTGCCGTTTAATTGCTGCACGAATAAAGATATCCATTTGTTCCCGTACAGCTAATTGGCCGATGTAATCATTTAATCGCCGGGGACGAATGGAATGTTCTCCTACAGCTTCGCTCGGCTCCGCAGAGGTATTAATTAAGCGATTTTCCATCACTTACACTCTTGCTACTATTTTTTTTAATGCTTGGCGAATTAAGTCCTCACTCGTTAACTCTGGTTCTTGTACTGCATTGATGGCACGCTTGGCTTCTTTAGGTTTATAACCTAACGCAATTAAAGCGCTAATAGCATCTTGAGTGGAACTGGCAAGGGGTGTATTAGTTTCGTTATGAGAAATTATATTTAACTGCCAGCTTGTTAAAGCATCTTTTGTTTCAATAACTAAACGTTCCGCCGTTTTTCGGCCAATTCCTGGAATTCTTATTAATTGATGAATATCTTGCTTGATAATACAAGACACAAATTCATCTGGGCCAATACTGGACAATATTGTTAATGCTAATTTCGGCCCAACACCATTTACTTTAATTAACGCGCGAAATAAACGACGGTCACGTTCGTTATGGAAGCCGTACAGTGTATGAGCATCTTCGCGAACAACAAGATGAGTATAAAGAACTATTTCTTCACCAATATCAGGGAGGCATTTAAATATCGATAAAGGTGCTGCGATTTCATAGCCCACTCCGCTCACTTCGAGTAATAAATAGGGAGGTTGTTTTTCAAGAATAATTCCTCGAAGCTGTCCGATCATGTATCTCTTCCTTCCTTAACTTATTTATTAACTAAATTATGCTTAGTGATATGCTTAGTGAATTCGTCTTGGTTGAGAGATTTTTCTGCTCACAAAATCACTCAGCTAAGGAAAATTTTTGTCAAGCCCGCATTAATTTTTCGGTCAAACGAAAACTGATTGCATGGCATAAAGCAATCGCCAATGCATCAGCCGCGTCGGCCGGTGGCACTTTTTCCAATTGTAACAGCATTTGAATCATATGTTGCACTTGTGCTTTTGTAGCCGCTCCATAGCCTACAACGGCTTGTTTGATTTGACGAGCGCTGTATTCAGAGACAGGTAAGGCATAAACCGCAGTAGCTACGAGAGCGGCACCGCGAGCCTGTCCCAGTTTTAAAGCTGATTGATGATTATGAAAAGTGAATACCTGCTCGATAGCAGCTTCGTTAGGTTGATGAGTAGCGATAATGTTACGTAATCCTTCCTCGATTTGTTGGAGTCGATAATTCAAAGATTCGCCCTGGGCTTTGATTTGCCCGAATGTTATACGACCTTGTCGAGAACCTTGTGACCAAATAATTCCGTAGCCGGTAACTCGTGATCCTGGATCGATGCCAATTATAATTCGCTTCAGTTGGGCCATTCCGCTATTCTAACACTTCCTCGGGATAATCTGCGTTAGAATAAACATTTTGGACATCGTCAAGATCTTCTAACATTTCTGTCAATCGCTCCATTTGTTCGGTACTTTTTTTATCTAATTTAACTTCCGTTGAAGCGAGCACAGTAATTTCAGCATGAGAAGGAATAAGGTTGGCGGCCTTCATGGCTTCGCGCACATTCTCAAAGACTTCAGGACTTGTTAGCACATCGATACTACCATCGTCATTTGTATTTACGTCGTCAGCATCAGCCTCCAAAGCGACCTCCATAATTTTTTCTTCATTATTTCCTGGAGCAAATGTGATGAGTCCTTGTTGTTTGAATAGATAAGAAACGGATCCTTCTGCTCCCAAATTACCTCCGCACTTGCTGAAGGCATGGCGCACTTCAGCCACTGTACGATTTCGGTTATCGGTTAAACAATCCACCATTACAGCTACACCGCGAGGCCCATACCCTTCATAACGGACTTCGATTAAATTATCGGCAGCTCCTGCTCCCGAACCACGTTTAATAGCCCGATTGATGGTATCTTTCGGCATGTTAGCATTAAATGCTTTATCAACTACGGCGCGCAATCGAGGGTTGTAATTTATATCTTCGGCTCCCAAACGGGCAGCTACAGTAATTTCGCGAATCAGTTTAGTAAAAACTTTGCCCCGTTTGGTGTCCTGGCGAGCTTTCGCGTTCTTAATATTGGCCCATTTACTATGTCCAGCATGATTTACCTATTTTCTATGTTTGCTTACTTTGAGGCCTAAAGTTTCTAATTGTTGAATTTCAACGGGAGCAGGGGCATTTGTTAAAGGACAGTGCGCCGTTTGGGTTTTCGGAAAAGCAATTACATCCCGAATGTAGGAGGCTCCAGTCATGGTGGCTACCAGGCGATCCAATCCAAAGGCAATCCCTCCAATGGGCGGGCACCCAAATTGCAATGCCATGAGTAAGTGCCCAAATTGCGTTTCGGCTACTTCTTTTGAAATACCCAGAATTTTTAATATCGTGTACTGCATGTCAATGTCGTTAATACGAATGGACCCACCCCCAATTTCGCTTCCATTAAGAACCATATCGTAAGCGCGTGAGAGCGACCCCCCGGGGTCAGCGATTACTTTCGTGGGATCTGTATCTTGGGGAGCCGTGAAAGGATGATGTAACACTTGCCAATCCCCTCCGCCTTCTCGTTCAAACATCGGAAAGTCCACAATCCATAATGGCTTCCATTGTCCTACATACAAATTGCGATCGCTACATAATCGGTCGCGCAAAGCTCCAAGCGATTCGTTGACAATTTTTGCTTTATCGGCCCCGAAAAATATCAGATCACCATTTTGTGCTTGAGTGCGATGTAGAAGCTCGGAAATGATTTGGTCCGATAGAAATTTCAGGATCGGGGATTGAAGTTCTTCGTGCCCGTGGTCGACACTTTCCACTTTAATGTATGCTAGTCCTTTAGCGCCGTAGATACCTACAAATCGTGTGTAATCGTCAATTACTTTTCGCGTTAATTCGGCACCTTTCGGTAAGCGTAAAGCAACTATGCGCCCCTGCGGATCATTGGCTAGCTCTTTAAAGACTTTAAATTCAACAGTTTTCATCAGATCCGTTATGTCGACAAATTTCAAAGGATTACGAAGATCAGGCGTGTCTGTACCGTAGTTTTTAATTGCTTCCGCATAAGTCATACGTGGAAAAGGATTGGGTAAATCCACATTTAAAAAAGTGGAAAATAAATAACGGATTAAGTTTTCCATCAGATCCTGAATATCTTTCTCTTCCACAAAGGCCATTTCCAAATCGAGCTGAGTGAATTCGGGCTGGCGGTCGGCCCGGAGATCTTCATCGCGGAAGCAGCGAACGATTTGGTAATATCGATCAAAACCCGCCACCATCAAAATTTCTTTAAAAATTTGCGGCGATTGGGGCAAGGCAAAGAAATGGCCGTGGTGAGTTCGACTGGGAACGAGATAATCACGGGCCCCTTCTGGGGTAGATTTAGTTAACATGGGAGTTTCTATGTCCAAAAATCCACGCTCATCCAAAAAGCGACGAATTTTCTGAATGATATAGGAGCGCATTTTGAGGCGGTGAGCCATCTCGGGTCGTCGTAAATCGAGATATCGGTATTTCAACCGCACTTCTTCGTTTACTTCTTGGTATTCATTGATATTAAAGGGCAACGGTTTGGATTTATTTAATAGAGTTAGATGCGTTGCCGCTATTTCAACTTCGCCAGAAGTGATATTTGGATTAGCCGTTCCTTCTGGTCGTTGGCGGACACTACCTTTAACGCTGATGACATATTCATTTCTCAGGCTTTCGGCAGTCTTAAAGGCGGAAGGGCTGGCTGGATCACAAACAACTTGAACGAGTCCTTCTCGGTCGCGTAAATCGATAAAAATTAAATCACCGTGATTTCGACGACCTGAACCCAGCCTGCAAGAGTAATAGTTTGTCCAATCAATGCAGAATTAATTTTATTAGTGTAATGTGTGCGCATATTTTTCTCGGCTAACGACAAGCAGCTTTGAATAGTAGTGGGAGTTATAGGACGGATCAAGAGAAATTGCTAGGACACAATAATTCGGCGAGTGCTGTTACTTTCTCTAGAATTCACAAGGCCTTAGTGGATTGCTACTAGAGGTTCGTAGTTCTAATTTCTGGTTTTGAACCTGTTTGATATACCAATTTGTGGTAGAGGACCCCTTGGATCAAGAAAACATAGGGCAATAACCATACTAGTATGAAGATGAAAATTGCTACTCCCAATAGCCTCGCATAGGGGTGGATCATAGCGCCAATTATTAATGGAATGGTGGCAACAACAAAAAAGACATAAACGATTAACACCAGTAAAAGTACCTTAAACCAAAAATTCTTAGTGATTTGAAAGGAATTTATTAAGCTTTCCCAGGGGGTATGATTTTTATCTACGATTAAGGGAATAGCTAAAATAGTAAACACGTAAACTAGAATAGAAACTGCTCCAGAAAGTAAATAAAGCCACACGGCGTAACGACCAGCGGCATCAGCAATCACCGGAAGATGGAAAATATAATTCAAGATGGTGCCAAATAATGTGATCAAAGCCATCCCAATCATGACTTGTAGGGTTTTATGGAAATATTGATATCCACTAGCAGCGTTAATTTCCTCCTCTCGAGCTCGTTTAATTGCAGTCATCACTGCACCAGCAAAGAAGGGCGCGATGACGATGCTATTTAAGATGGGCATAAAAAGATAACTGTAATGCACCAAAGGCGTTTTGGGGTCGATTTGGAATATTTCAATGACTATAATTTGAATAATAAGAGAAGCGATTCCGATTAAAATTGTAATAGCCCAAATTGGCCATTTACTTCCGTTGACAAGTCGCCACGTTTCATTGAGAACGTCGTTAATTGCAAAACATTTGGCTCCGAGTAAGCTTTCCATGATGTTCCCCTTTCGTTTGGATAAAGCCATTCCTTTCCTTGGCAATGCTTCAATTATAGCAAATGATACGATTATAAATCGGGCGATGGTGGCTTGATGGTTGGCGTAACGACGCCCAGCGAAATAATCATTCGGAACGCTTCTTCAATCGTAATATTGAGATCAATAACGTCTTTCTGAGAAACCAACATTAGAAAGCCCGATGTTGGGTTGGGAGTCGTGGGCACGAAAACTGCTAGGATGTCTTTTCCCTCTAAAGGCATTTCCTTAAAATCGTTAGCGGTCACAAACCCACGCTCTAGGTACCTCGACATGGAAATTCGACTAATACCACTTTTCGAAAAGATTGACTTTTGGGTTGAACAAAAGCATGGATAACTTGTTTTACTGCCATATAAATACTGCGAACGAGGGGGATACGGGCTAGTATTTTCTCTCACCAGCTAATAAATTAGCGACCAATCTAATAAAATCCATCAAAAAAATAATTATTAAGGTGAAAAAATTAACCCAAGACCTGGGAAGTCATGGCCAAATAATTGGTTAGGTTGCTAACGATGAGATAGAAGGCGGTAAAGTGCTGTCTAAAAGATCAACTAGGAAACGAATAACAATAAACGTTATCCAAATGGGGTAGCTAAACGAAGTAAGCCTTGTAATTAAGTAACGTCGGATAAATGGTTTTCCTTTCATCTATTCTTCTTATTTGTTTTTTTAGTCTCTTATGGCTTTTGGCTTTTCTTTGGTATCTTTAATTTTTTCTCTGTCTTTGTTGTTGCCTTTGGTGCTTTTGATTTTCCTTTATCGTGAAAATCGGTGACATACCAGCCTGCCCCTTTAAGCTGAAAACCAGTGGGAGAAACCAAACGTTTCAAAGTTTATTCATGACAGGCGGGACATTTAGTCACGAAGAAGTTGGTAATTTTTTGTAATATCTCAGTCCATTTTGCGCAATTTTGACATTGATATTCGTAGATCGGCATAGGATTTTTACCATTTTAGTATGTCTCTATTTTAAATATTTTCAAAGACAATTCTAGCACAAATAAATATAGTAGAAACTCCCTAGAGTAGAGATCGTAGGTGCTTCTGAACTTTTTCCAGAGGCTTGTCATCAAAGGCTTTTAGCTCATCCAGCCTTTTTTAAATTTTTTTTAAGCGATTTCGCGTTCGAACTGTTCAAGATTAGAAGACCACCTGAGTAAAGGAAATAATTTCAAAAGCGATAAATATTAAAAAAAATAAGAAAAATAATATAAAGGTTGGGATATCTCTGGGTGAAGGGTATGAAAGGTGTAGAAACAAACTTTTTCATCACTTAATTGACATAAAATTTCCCATAATTGGTTCATCAAACCATTAATTACAAAAAAATAATTGAGTAAGTGTAAAAGTTCCCGTGATGGATAGACTGAGAATGAGATATTTCCATATAAATTTTAATAATCTGTGAAAAAGAAGTTAAAATAAAGGGTGTTTTTCGATATGTTATTCCATATAAAAATCTTTCAAATTTTCTCTTTGCTTGGATAAATTTACGTTTAAAGCTCGTATAAGTTTAGCGCCTGACAGAGAAAAAGCAAGAATTTCAAGAACCTATAAAGTACCTAATGAATAATTTTCACTGATTCCCAAGTAATGTTCAAGGACATGATTAACCGCTAAAATTCCACAAAGTATTTTATAGAAGAAAAGAAGGAATTTGAAGTAAATAATTTTTAAAATTCCTTTATCAACATCAGAAACATTAGTCAGTTTAAAATCAAAATTAGAAATTTTTGGCTTTCTTCTATAAAAAATTATATTAATTTTTCTCTCAGAATTTTGAAATCGTTAATTTTTATGATAAAATTCGTCACTAGCCATTGAATTTCAACATTATAAATTACAAAATGTTCCTAAATTTTCGTAATTTGATCTTTAATTAAGATCAATTCTTCTTCATCGATACCAAATTAGATTTTGAGCACCTGATTATTAACTAAGAAAGGAATGATATACTTTTTTTGCCATTTATTGGCAGGGTTTAAATTTTAAAGGAAAGTACTTTCTTGCAAAGTTTGATAAATTAGTTAATTTTTTAGTTAGGTAATTACGATTGGTAACTGAAGGATAGGTAATAGTCAGAAAAGTGATCATTAACCCAAAAAACTTAAATAATTAGACTTGAAATACTATTTCCTACTTCATTGGAAAGAGCATATAACCATATAAATGTAGAAATTTCATATTTCTTTTTTTTATTTGAATCTTCTTCCAGAAGTAATTCTGTTTTTGTAGAATAATTAAAATGGCTTTTTCTTTTAGGAGTTATTCTTTCTTTCTGGCAAAATTGGAATTATTTCTATATCGCTAAATTAAATTATTCTAAAATTACTCTTTCTAAATCAGTTTGGGTGAACCAAATTTCTATTACTACTTGTCTTGAAATTTGATTTCTATTTAAAGGATACTCCATTAGTTTATCAAAAATTTCCTTTAAAGAACTTCCTAATATAGTCAAATGAGCTAAGAGAATATTTTTCAA
The DNA here is from genome assembly GCF_018687865.1 of Coxiella-like endosymbiont of Rhipicephalus sanguineus. Lineage (NCBI taxonomy): Bacteria > Pseudomonadati > Pseudomonadota > Gammaproteobacteria > Legionellales > Coxiellaceae > Coxiella-like endosymbiont of Rhipicephalus sanguineus. The sequence goes on from NZ_NIQB01000069.1 coordinate 12,007, forward strand.
ATTTTAAAGCGAAGGAAAAAACTGAAAAAATATATAATTCGTAGCTTGGCCCAGGTTATATTTCCTCTGATTTGACTTGCTGAGAATATTGAACATCTATAAATGGAGATTATATCTTCGTAATTCACAGTAGGTATTAAAGCGCGTCAGTTTGTTAATGGAAGAAAGGAGAGTTAGGTAATTAATAAAAAATCCTTGTAATTTCTCTAAATCATTTTTTAAAGATGAATAATTTTCTTGAGATATTAATTGATCAAAGAAAATAATAATTTCCAAATAAGAATTGAGTAGTTTAGCTTTATAATTGGAGTATAGTTTCGTGTGATAAATATTGCCAAGGTAGACTTCATCACAGGGATACAATTTAGTTTTCTTTAGAAAATTTAATCATTAAATAAAGAGCATGAATATAGCTCTATTTTTTAGGAGTTAGAACTTCTGAAACTCCCATTTTTTTAAATTTTTGATGATAATTCCATTTATTAGATTTAAACGCTGAGATTCTAGGAGATTATTTACACATTTTATGAAAAAAAGAGTCGGTATTTCTAAAAATTTCAACTTTCCACGATGATGCGAGATGTAAAAAGCTAGTATTTTTTTAAAATATTAAAAATAGCTGAAGTTTTAGAGTGGCTTAAACAGACTTGATATTCATCTTTCGGAAGTTCATTTATTAGTTAAAAAGTTAATTAAAAGCTTTTAAAATGAACGGTTTTTATAAAAGGAGAGTAAGTTCCAGCTAATAGCCAATATAAGTAAGGATTTTTCTTTTTCTTTTTCTTTTCTTGCAACCTTCCTTTAACGGCATTATAAAATTCCCAAGAACTATAATGGAAAGTTTCCGTAATTATGTCAAGATAGATGTTGGAAGTTTTGATGTTAACTTTCTGACGAAAAGATAAGGCGGATGAAAGATTATCTAATATTTAGAAAATAGGTTTGAATCACCTAAACAGATCATCCAATAAATAAAAGGACCAGCCCCTTTTCTGTGGTAATTATTTCATCAATGCAATAAGTAACCGCTTGCAATTGGTACGATGTTAAGTTTTTAAGTGCTATTCTTGTGCATCGAGTGATATTCTTTCTATTTGCCAGACCCACTTTCATAGTGTAGATTTCCGTAAGAAGCAGAAATTTTTTTTATAATCTAATCTACAGATAAATTTTTTAAAAATCTTTCAGGATTTTCTTATAATTTATTTAATTCAAGTTTTATTATTTCTGGTGTTATGTCGAAATTTTTTAATAGCAGAGGTAACCTGTTTTAAACGTGAATAGTTTTCTAAAGTTTTTTTATTCATCCCATCTTAGCGTACCGCCAGCTTGGTATTCAATCACGCGAGTTTCAAAAAAGTTTTTTTCTTTTTTAAGATCCATCATTTCACTCATCCAAGGAAAAGTATTTTTAGAGCCAGGAAATTGTTCGGATAAGCCAATTTGAGCAAAACGACGATTAGCAATGTATTGTAGATAGTCTTTAAACATTTCGGCGTTTAATCCCAAGATGCCTCGTGGTATGGTGTCTTTAGCGTACTGATATTCAAGATCTACTCCTTCTAGAATCATTTTAGTGACTTCTTCTTGAAAATTTTTCGTCCATAAATGAGGATTCTCGATCTTAATTTGATTAATCACATCAATACCAAAATTTACATGCATTGATTCATCGCGCAAAATATATTGAAATTGCTCTGAGGTACCAGTCATTTTACCGCGTCGCCCCATGGCGAGAATTTGAGTAAAACCTACATAGAAGAAAAGTCCTTCAAAAACTACATAAAATGCAATTAAATCTCGCAATAAACGCTGATCAGCTTCTGGAGTTCCAGTTTTAAAAGCAGGATCTGCAAGACTTTGGGTGAAAGGCAGTGCCCACGCAGCTTTTTTAGCGACTGCGGGCAATTCCCTATACATATTAAAAACTTCCGCCTCATCTAATCCTAGACTTTCAATGATGTGTTGATAAGCATGTGTATGTAAGGCTTCTTCGAATGCTTGACGCAATATATATTGGCGACATTCAGGATTGGTGATATATCGGTATATTGCCAATACCAAATTATTGGCTACTAAAGAATCCGCCGTTGAGAAGAAACCAAGACTTCGCTTCACAATCATTCGTTCGTCCGCGGTTAGCCCATGAGGATCTTTCCATAAGGCAATATCTGCCGTCATATTAATCTCATTAGGCATCCAATGGTTGGCACAGCCGGATAAATATTTTTGCCATGCCCACTTGTACTTGAAGGGAACTAATTGATTAAGATCAGCGCGGCAATTAATAATTTTTTATCGTCAACTTGGATCCGTGAAGCTCCCATTTCAAGCTGTTCTAATCCTGTTGCCCCACTATGATGAGGGGTGCTGCTCCCTGATTCCCCGCCACCCTCTTCATCTTCCAGGTTGGAGTTGTCCTCTAAAGTGGCTACTTGTTTATTCTCAACAGGTTTTTCTGAAGTATCGCTCAAGGGGTTCGGATCATGATAATCGCTCCAATTGAGTAGGCTGCTGGTTTCTTGGTAGTTTGACATCTTTCTTCTCCTTCTTAGCTTCGGATAGATACGGCCATTTTTGGAAAACGGGAATTGGGGAGTGCCAGCATTGTCATTCTTTCCTTACGAATTCCCGCTCTCGTAAAAATAACTGCTTGAGATTCACTTTTCATTGGCAGGCCTCGCAATCGGGGTTATCGATTGAGCAGGCATTCGGAGCAGTTTGATCTGTGACCGCATTTAGTGTTGCATCATGAATAGTCGCCTTTTCCGTTCCGGTCGCTCCTATGCTGCGTAGATAATAGGTTGTTTTCAATCCTCGCATCCAGGCCATACGATAAAGAACGTCGAGTTTTTTACCCGATGGTTCTGCCATATATAAGTTAAGTGATTGTGCTTGATCAATCCATTTTTGTCGCCGTGATGCTGTTTCAACTAGCCATTGCGGTTCGACTTCAAACGCCGTCACATATAACTTCTTAAGTTCCAAAGGAATCCGATCTATTTTTTGTACACTACCATTATAATATTTGAGGTCATGCACCATAACGTTATCCCATAAATGGCGACTTTTAAGTTCTTTGACCAAATAGGGATTTATGACCGTAAACTCGCCCGACAAATTCGATTTAACAAATAAATTCTGATAAGTGGGCTCAATGGATTGAGAAATTCCACAAATATTGGAAATCGTTGCTGTAGGTGCAATTGCTATAACATTGGAATTGCGCATTCCATAAGTTTTGACTTCCTCACGTAATTGATCCCAATTTAACGTCTGATGAGTATTTTGTTCCAAATATTTTCCGCGATTCTTCTTCAACAATTGAATAGAGTCGATTGGTAAAATGCCCTGACTCCACAAGGAGCCTACGAAAGTTTCATAGGTGCCGCGTTCCTTAGCTAATTCTATCGAGCCTTGGATAGCATAATAGCTAATTATTTCCATGCTTTGATCTGCAAATTGTACGGCCGCTTCAGAAGTATAAGGAATCTTTTGTATGTACAAGGCATCTTGGAAGCCCATCAAACCCAGGCCGATGGGTCTATGTTTAAGGTTAGAATTACGCGCTTGTGGCACGCTGTAGTAATTAATATCGATGACATTATCCAACATCCTAATTGCCGTTTTAATAGTGCGAGCCAATTTCTCGACGTCTAATTTCCCTTCTTTCATATGATTGACGAGATTAATACTGCCCAAGTTACAAACAGCAATTTCATCTATCGAGGTATTCAAAGTTATTTCTGTACATAAATTGGAACTATGAATGACGCCGACATGTTGTTGGGGCGAGCGTAAATTGCAGGCATCTTTGAACGTCACCCAAGGATGGCCGGTTTCAAAAAGCATACTAAGAATCTTGCGCCACAATGAAACAGCGGAAATGTTTTTCGCACGAATTTCACCTCGACGAGCTTTTTCTTCATATTCGACATACGTCTTTTCAAAAGATTCACCAAATTTATCATGTAGGTCCGGCACCTCATCGGGGGAAAACAAAGTCCAAGACTCATTTTCAAAGACTCGCTTCATAAATAAATCCGGAATCCAATTGGCTGTATTCATGTCGTGAGTGCGGCGACGGTCATCACCTGTGTTTTTGCGTAAGTCCAAAAACTCTTCAATATCCATATGCCAAGTTTCTAAATAAGCACAAACAGCACCTTTGCGTTTCCCTCCTTGATTCACAGCAATAGCAGTAGCGTCAGCCACGTTTAAAAAAGGAACAACTCCCAATGATTTTCCGTTAGTGCCTTTGATATAAGCGCCCATTGCGCGTACTGGGGTCCAATCATTACCTAAACCGCCGGCATATTTAGATAATAAAGCGTTATCTTTAAGAGCGCTGTAAATACCTTCTAAGCTGTCGGGTATGGTAGTTAAAAAACAGCTAGAAAGTTGAGGGAAGAGCGTGCCTGAATTAAATAATGTTGGTGTTGAACTCATAAAATCAAAAGAGGAAAGAACATTATAGAATTCAATTGCCCGTTCGGTGCGGTCTTTTCCTTCCGATTGAGCTAATCCCATTGCTACACGCATAAAGAAAACTTGAGGTAGTTCGATACGTACTTGATGATGATGAATTAGATAACGATCATACAGCGTTTGCAAACTCAAATAGGTGAATTGCTGATCGCATTCAGGCTTTAAAACTTGGCCCAAGCGATTTAAATCGAAGTTATTTAGATTAGGATCTAAATGCTCTGTCTCGATTCCTTTTTGAATAAATGTTTTAAAGGCTTTAGGATAATAGTGGGCAATTTCTTCATGAATTAAATCATGAGGCATGTTTAAACCATTTAGCGCTTCGCTATAGAGATCGTGTAAGAGCAATCGTGCAGTGACATAGGTGTAATTCGGTTCATTTTCTACAAGCGTCCGCGCGGTCATCACTAACGCTTTATAAATGTCTTTCAAAGCAACGCCATCAAATAGATTATCCTTTGTTTCCTCTAAAATTTTGTTGGCATCTACGTCTTCTAGATCACTGCAAGCTGAATGGACGATGCGAGTTAGCCACATATCGTCCAGAGAAACTTTGGCACCATCGTCGAGTGTTACGCGAATACCTCTTTCTAGAGGGGGTGTTTTTTGTTCTTCTCGTTGTTTGCGACGTTCTTCTCGGTATAAGACGTAGGCACGGGCTACTTTATGTAGCCCCGCATACATCAGTGCGAGCTCTACTTTGTCTTGAATTGCCTCAATATGGATAGTGCCCCCGGATGGCCAACGCTTTTTGAATATGGCGGTAATCTGCTCGGTAAGTCGGGTAACGATTTCTTGAACTCGACTGGAATCTTGAGCCAATTCTCCTTCTACAGCCAAGAAGGCTTTTTTCATTGCGATAGCAACACGACTGACATCGTATTTCACGATCCGCCCATCGCGCTTAATTACGCGTAATTGACCAGGCTGAACAGCGTTTAATGGAATGGTAGATTGAGAATCAAGAGCTGGTTGGTTGTTTTGGTTTGTATTTATTTCCATGAAATCTCCTGGCCAATAAAAAATAGGGTTTGTATACGGGGTTAATATTGATTGGGAATAAATTTTTTGATCTCTGGCTTTGGCAGCTCACCGAATTGGTTCATTCTCTTGAACCCACAATATATGAGTATTTTTTTCCTTAATTATATGCAGAATAAGGTGTTTTAGTGTGAATTGCAAGTAGAGTAACGAGGGGGAAGCTGTGGATAAGATACAGAACTCAAAATAGCTGCGGCTTAGAAGTGGAGGAGGTGCTATTTATAAATTTTTTCTTGCAAAAAAAGTTATGAAAAGTCGTTAGCAAGGAAACAATGAGTTAAGATGGTGTAGTGGACCAAGCAGTTATTGACAAACATGGATTTCGATTGAGTGTTGGAATGGTTCTGGTAAACCAACAGGAGAAAGTATTTTGGGGTCGCCGGGTAGGAGATTTAAATGCCTGGCAATTTCCTCAAGGAGGTCTTTTACCTAATGAAACGCCGTATGAAGCGATGGTCCGAGAGCTGAAGGAAGAAATAGGTTTGACGGTTAGCGAGATTGTTTACGCGGCTGAAACCCGGAGTTGGTATCGCTACCGGTTATCTCCACGATTCATCGTTATGAAAATGGTGGGGGTTATTGGCCAGAGGCAAAAATGGTTTTTGTTGCGTTTGGTAGGCGATGATGACTGCATATCTCTGATTCATTTATCGCAACCAGAATTTGACCAGTGGTGTTGGGTGGAATATTGGTACCCTGTTAATCACGTGGTGAAATTTAAACGCGCGATTTATCGTAGGGTTTTGAAAGAATTTTTCGAGTTTGTTTAATCACGATGTTAAAAATTCTTGGCCAGATTACTCAAGAAGTAAATGCTGCTCCAAATTTGGAAGAAGCCTTGACGCTTGTGGTTAAACGATTGTGTGAAGATTTACCCGCTGATGCTTGTAGTATTTTTATTTGTGATGATGTGCACGGAGAGTACGTTTTAATGGCCACCCAAGGGTTAAACAGCAAACAAGTTAGCAAAGCACGTCTCAAATTTGGGGAAGGATTAATTGGGTTAATTGGCGAGCGGGAAGAACCTATTAATTTGGCGGATGCGCCTCTTCATCCCAGTTTTAAGCGCTGCCCTGAATTAAGTGAGGACGAATATCATGGTTTTTAGGAATTCCCATTATTGAACAAGGCGAATTGCTGGGTTTATTAATGGTCCAGCAGCGGGAGAATCGCCCTTTTGCTAAAGAAGAAGAGGCTTTCTGCGTCACTGTGGCAGTTCACTTAGCCGCTGAAATTGCTCATGCTCGCGCTAAAAGAGCATTGGAGGAATTAGGAGCTCAAAAACGGCGTCGGAAAAAACAGAAACAGTTTTATTTGGTATACCAGGCTCTTCAGGCGTGGCTATTGGAACCGCTATGGTTGTATACCCGCCAGCAGATTTGGACGCAGTTCCTGATCAAGAAATTACAGATATCGAAATAGAAATTTCTGATTTTGAAACCGCTCTTGCTGCAGCGCGTGATGAAATCCACCGCCTACAAGTGCGAGCCAAAAATTCTCTCAGTGTAGCAGAAAATGCGCTATTCGATGCTTATCTTCGATTGCTTGATAGTCGAACTTTCATTAATGAAGTTATTACTGAAATTAAAGGAGGACAATGGGCACAAGGGGCCTTAAAACGCGTTATTAAAAAACACGTGCTTCATTTTGAATCTTTGGAGGATCCTTATTTACGAGAACGGGCTGCTGATTTTCGAGATTTGGGGCGCCGCCTTCTGGGTCATTTACAATTTAGTGAACAAGAAGAATTGGAATATCCAAAAAATACCATCTTGGTGAGCGATGAAGTGACACCAACCTCTCTGATGGAAGTTCCTCGTGATCGTTTAAAAGGTGTGATATCTGGGACGGGATCGAATAACTCTCATGTCGCTATTTTAGCGCGCGCCCTCGGACTTCCAGCTGTGATGGGGGTGCGCGGAACTCCGCTTTTTAAATTATCTTCACAAGAACTTATTGTGGATGGTTATAATGGTCAAATTTATTTGTCTCCCTCGGCTGAGATTAAAAAAGAATTCAAAGCACTGGCTCAAGAAGAGCATCAACTCGATGAAGAATTAAAAGCATTGCGTGACTTACCTGCCGAAACAATCGATGGTCATGCGTTAGCGCTTTACGTTAATACAGGTTTGGCTATCGAGGGAGGGCTTTCGCTAAGCGTGGGTGCTGAAGGAGTGGGATTATATCGTACCGAAATGCCCTTTATGATTCGCGATCGATTTCCCAGCGAAGAAGAACAACGTATTATGTATCGGCAATTGTTAAATACGTTTGCTCCTCGTCCAGTCATCATGCGCACATTAGATATTGGGGGCGACAAAA
>NZ_NIQB01000070.1:0-565 GCF_018687865.1 Coxiella-like endosymbiont of Rhipicephalus sanguineus
CGAAATTCAATTTCAAATCAGAAATATGATCGCTCATATCGATCAATTTGAAAATGCTGAGGCAACCGCTCGAACGTTTTTAGCTAAGATGAATTTTCCTTTATCAGAACACTCCCATCCGACTCACCGCTATATGGCATCTTTTTCGACTAAAATTAACGTTGCTTTTTGTTAGCAATCAAAAAATCTTACAAATGCGCTTAATCACCGATAAAAGAATACTCGCTATATTTTTTATCTTATACAGTTTGGGATCCTCCGTCTATGGAAGCAATCCTTATATACTTGCCCGTTATGGCTTCTATCGGGGGAGGGTATTTTATCAAATACGGTCTTATGAACGGTGGTACGGTGGGGTACCTTTAGCACATTGGAATTTTTTGCTTTGGCCATCGGCGATTTTAAGTTAGCACGCCACCTACGTAATTTATCCTTAAAATTAATGAAAGTAAATGCGCTAAAAGATAAAATCTGTATGGCTTTCATCTTCATTAAAGGATTACTAAACCCTTAGCTTTACGATACGATATTCGCGATCATATTTCTGATTTGAAATTGAATTTCG
>NZ_NIQB01000071.1:0-505 GCF_018687865.1 Coxiella-like endosymbiont of Rhipicephalus sanguineus
CAACAATACTTGGCAATCCACGATTCGAGAAAAAATTTGCTTAGCTAATTGCACCACCACGTACGCTAAAGAAACCGGGTTGGCTCCAATTCCCATTTGATTACGGATGTACTTACTCGCAGAAAAAACAGCAGAAAATAAGTGTTTTAATTCTGAGCCCACCGCACCTTCCTGACAGGCGACCTCGTAAGCTTGTTTCATCTGACTAAATATCTGCGGCTCCCCCACAATCATGGAATCCAAACCACTAACGACCCGAATAAGATGATTAACCTCTCTTCGAAATCACGACAACTGTAGCAAACGGATGCTATATCGGTATTTGCTAATTGGGATTGGTTCGATAAGCATTTAAAAAATAGGAATAATCTCCGCTGCTGCAGTATAAATTTCCGTACGATTACATGTAGATAATAGCATGGCCTCATTGACTGCCTCACGCGTCAATAAACTGCGAAGAGTCTAGGGTATCAAATTAGCATTGAATACTAACTTTTCTCGAATC
>NZ_NIQB01000072.1:0-667 GCF_018687865.1 Coxiella-like endosymbiont of Rhipicephalus sanguineus
AAAAAACATCCAATCTACCCTTGAAGACATTAGCACTGCCTTACTGGAAGCGGACGTTGCCCAATCTGTCGTCAAGGACTTTATTAATCAAGTGCGCGGAAAAGCGCTCGGCCAAGAAGTAATTGGCAACGTACGACCTGGCGAGGCATTGGTCAAAGTTGTCCAGGATGAATTAATTCATATACTCGGCGATGAACAGGCAGAAATTAATCTGAATGCCCCCCCCCCTGTTGTTATTGTGATGGCCGGCTCCAAGGTTCTGGTAAAACCACCACTGTCATCAAATTGGCACGATGGCTTCAAGAAATAAAGAAAAAATCCGTAATGGTAGTTTCAGCCGACGTTTACCGCCCTGCAGCAATAAAACAACTAGAAAGCTTAGCAGGACAAATTAACGCACATTTTTTTCCCTCGAAAACCAATCAAAAACCCACTGACATTGCCAAAAGAGCTTTAACTCAGGCTAATAAGCAATTTATAGATATCTTACTCATCGATACGGCGGGTTGTCTCCATGTGGATAAGGAATTAATGGAAGATATGCAGGCTATTAGCGACACTGTCAATCCCACGGAACTTTTACTCGTGGTCGACAGCATGATGGGTCAAGATGCAGCGAATGTGGCAAAGTCATTCAATGAAGCACTACACTAACGGGGGTAATTTT
>NZ_NIQB01000073.1:0-2567 GCF_018687865.1 Coxiella-like endosymbiont of Rhipicephalus sanguineus
GCTTTTATAAATATTCCGACTTATTAATGTCTGAGAGTAGTTGGTTTCCTTAATTGTTTCAATCGTCTCTTTTAAACTAAGCCCATTTTCTTTAGATTGAACCGCCATATCCTTCAATTTTTTTTGGAGTTAAACTCCTGAATAATCTTTTCAGTAATAGTCGAAGCTTGTTCTATTAAGAATATTTTTTTGCTATTTTCTGCGGTGTCAGAAAATTCGCATAACAAGCGTTCACATCAGTATATGGAGATAAGCTTCAACTCTTCTGGATCTTCTTTCTCAGATATCGTTTCTATTGATTGACCACTTAAACTCTCAACCAGTTGAATAACTTGATAATAGTAAAAATTAACTTAATTTATGTTTTCCTTCTGAGCGGCTGGCATTAGTTCGGTCAAAAATTTCGGTGATGTCTTTAGCAAATAGGTAATAATAAGTTAACATTTTTGATATTTAAGCTTGAGTTTCTTTATCAAGAGCGAAGATAAAAAGATTCAGTAGTTGGTTTACTATTTTAGTGTTTTCTTCTTTTTAATCAAGAGAAATATTTTCTAATTCACACGTGAGAATAATACAATAGGCTCGACAAATTTCGCGTTGAGCTAGAAAATATGCTTGTTGGAGGCACTTTCCCAAAATGGTTATTTCCGCTGCGATCTCTTCTTTTTGCTCTAAAAATATTCTTCTTAATTCGAAGTTATTTTCTTCCCATAACAAGCTCTTTACCCAAGTATATTTTTTTCATAACCAATATTAATGACAAATTGGATGGACTGAGCCAAGTTGTGCATGAAGTGTTTTAGAACCTTTGCCGATAAAAGAAACGTGACCATGAGTTTTTTGTAGTTGCTTCCAGACCCAAGCTGTTATCACCAGTAAGGTCGTAAATCATTTGAGGAACTGTGTAGATCGAAAATAGGTTCCAGGCAATACTCAATAGACAAGTTAGTCAATGTAATTTTTGGGATGAGCCCTGAAAAAGTTTCGTACCGAACGGCTCATAATTTTTTATCGATATTTATTAACGAAACCTTATAATTTTACAGCCATTTTTAATTTAATTATTTCTTAATCATAAATTTTGATGCAATACGGGAATGAATAATTTCGCATTAAAAAAATTCAAAATTTAATCTTTTGAGGAAAATCTTCTTTAATTATACTGTAGCATGATATATTACACACTCCGGCAGAGTCGGTAATTTTTCTTTTTCCGGATCAAGTCAAACAAATTATCCAAGATCTCAAGACTTTTATAAAGTCATTGGAAAGCCCTAATGGCAAGCCTACAGGATTAGCCGCGACCCAGGTTGGTATCCAGCTGTGCATTTTTCTGATACAAATTTCCGAAGAAGCAAAAATTGTTCGTAAGGATTTTTATGATACTTTACCATTAACGGTTTGGATTAATTGGAGCTATAAAGCCATTAAAGAAGAAGGGAAAACGAAAGATTGGGAGGATTGTTATATTCAGTACCAGAAAAATGGGTAAGGTTTTTCGCTGGAATGTGATACATTACGAAACTTATCTTCCGGATGGGAAGAAGGTGAATGGAATAGCGCAGGATTTTTTAGCGCGAATTATTCAACATGAAACCGGCTTAAATGATGAACTTTATACGGATTTAATCGAAGAAGGTTGTCGTTTTGGAGATCTTGAAACGATGATAGTAATTTCCCAAAAGGAATTTCTCGATGCCAATAACTGAGAATAATTATTTTGATCATGAAGCGGATATCGGTATATCGGTCAAGATAAAATGATTGAATAGGCCTTTATCAACACTGCTGAGGCTCTCTTTGCCATTATGGTTGATGACTTGTCGCAAATTAAAAAAGAAAAATCAGTTCCTATTCAATTTAATGAAAGCGATTCCTAAATTGCTTTGTTAACTTAGCTTAATCGATTGGTCGCCGAAGCGCAAGCAAACAATCTGATATTTTCTCATTTTGAGCTTAGTTATCAGGGGGGAATATTGGAAAGCTAAAGGTGTTGGAGAAAAATGGACGGAAGAAAGGGTTTGGGGGACCGAAGTAAAGGGAGCTAGATTAACCATGCTTTTGGTAAAAAAAAGAAAATAGCCAATGGGAAGCAAAATACGTTGTTGATGTTTGAGGTTGTAAATTATCTGGCTCACTATAATATCTAGTCATGGATATCAGCCAACTTAAAAAAATCAATGATTACTGCTGGATTACTGCTGGATCTTGTGCGGATAAAGGAACTTGCCTGCGCCTATTCGAATTTAGGGTAGTGAATCTCTTATTCGAGTAATGGACGATAAAGTGCTTGAACAAATCACCAACCTGGCCTCAATTGCCCGGGTTAGTTAACGCGCGGCCATGGGGGCCTGTGCGGGACACGTGCCTATTGTGGCTATACCTTTCTTTGAGAGTGTCACTGCTTTTGACCTTCAGCAGGGAGGAATTTATTTACGCGGGCAGCGTGGGATTCGATATTTCTTGTGGAATCGGTTGCTTGCGAACGGATTTAACCTGGAAGCGATTAAAAGAGTATCGAGAACAACTACTAGCAGACATTAATAAGTCGGAATATTTATAAAAGC
>NZ_NIQB01000074.1:0-691 GCF_018687865.1 Coxiella-like endosymbiont of Rhipicephalus sanguineus
TTAAAAAAAACTTGAAGAGGCCTATAAAAAAATAGAAGTAAAAATAGGTATTTTAAGGGTACTTTATTAAATTTATTTTTTTCAAATTGATAATAATCAATAAGATATTGTTGTAATTCAATAGTCCCCCTCTCCGCCATTAACTTATCATCCGTCTGTAGCTGTCTATAACCTATTTTTACTTCTATTTTTTTATGGTATTGTTTGTCCACTAATATAGACTTCCAGGTTCCTTATGAATCGCAAATTACTTCTCAAATTTGTTCTGAAGAACATTTTAATTTATATTTATATATTGATATTGGGTTATCTCCCTAAGGCTAAGGAGAATGGAGGAAAAATATAAATAAATTTTTTCATTTTTTGATAAAAAAGCAGCAAGGATCATAGATAATGGTGCTACTTTTAGTATCAAGGTAATAAGTACTTTAATAGTGATCACTTGGTTCATCAGTGGCTTTTTTTGAAATTCTCAGACACTTGGCAGCTTGTTATTAACATCGCTACGACTATTATTATCTTTTTGATTCTTTTCCTGATTCAGAATACTCAAAACCGGAATACTGAAAATATCTAAATTAAATTGGATGAATTAATCAAGGTAAATAAAAAGGCAGATCACTCCGTGATGGATTTGGATTGACTATCCGATAAACAATTAAAAAAAACTTGAAGAGGCCTATAAAAAAAT
>NZ_NIQB01000075.1:0-2866 GCF_018687865.1 Coxiella-like endosymbiont of Rhipicephalus sanguineus
TTTTTTAGACATTCAGTTAACCGATATGAATGGCATCGAAGTTTGTAAAATCATTCCATGGAAGTCGTAGCGCACATCGATTATCGCATTAACGTCGAAAAACGGCCCAATTAAACAACGGTGCTTCGCGGCTGGTATGAATGATTTTATTTCTAAACCAACCAATAAAGAAATATTAAAGCAAGCGCTTTCTTTTTGAATACCAAATTATTTAGCTTAATTTACAAAGAATTTCAGCCGGGTAACTTTTGGAGCTCAGGCGAATTTGGATAATTAATTTTTAATAACTGATAGCTGGAATCCGCCATTTTTGGGAGATCTAACGCACGGTAAGCTTGGACCATAATCGCCAAGCCTTTGATCACCTCTGGCGAACCTTGAAAATGTTGCACTACGTACGTAGCGCGATTAGCAGCTGCGACATAAGCGTGGCGTTTCAGATAAAATTGGGCAATCATAATTTCGCGTTGGGCTATTAAATTACGAATATATTTCATACGTGTCAACGCATCGGGAACATAAGGGCTTTGGGGAAACGTATCTACGAGCGTAGCGAAAGCTCTATAAGATTGTTGCAAAGTACTTATATCGCGAGACGCAGGATTTACGCCCGCTATTTTTTGTACCCAAGATAATCCCAAATCAAATCCAACAATCCCTCGCATGTAATAAGCATAATCCACATGACGGCCTTGGGGATATAATCGAATATAACGATCGGCTGCAACGATAGCTGAAGGAATATCTCCATTTTTATAATAAACGTAAATAATATCGAGCTGAGCCTGTTGGGCATGAGGACCAAACGGATAAATGGCATCCAACGCTTCAAAATTTTTGACAGCTTCTGAATAATTTTTTTTCGCCAGAGCTTTTTCACCAGCCGTAAATAATTTGATCGAGGTTTCCCCACGATACACTTGGTAAGGATCAACGTCTTTTCCTGCACAACTCGTTAAAATGCAGAGATAAAGAAAAGTAAGAATAAAAAATAACTTTTTCATGAGTCCTTTTTCTTGTGCTAGCAATTATAAAAAACGCAGCCATTATAGGATCAAAAACACAGCCATTATAAAGTAACTCATTCTAGAACGAAACCGTGGTTTTATCGCTCATCTCATGAAGAAGGATATGAGAAAGTAGGCGAGGGTCAAGGCTTACAGAATCTGATATCATCCCTCCATGAATTCTCAAAAAATTTCTTTAGAAGGCATCGTTCCAACTGAATTAGCGGGAGTACGTCTTGACCAAGCTTTGGCTAAGTTATTTCCTGATTATTCTCGCTCCCAACTACAAAATTGGATTCAAGCCGGACATGTTCGCGTCGATGGCACTCAAAAAATGCTTACACGGGAAAAAGTAAAAGTCGATCAACTGATTGAAATAATTGAAATAACTGCGCACCTTACTCCAAGTCGATGGATTGCTCAGGCACTGCCTTTAAACATCCTTTACAAAGATGAAGCATTACTTATTATTAATAAGCCCGCAGAGCTGGTGGTCCATCCTGGGGCCGGTATTCTTAACTACACATTAATCAACGCCTTACTTCATTATGATTCCCAATTAGCTATTCTCCCTCGCGCAGGAATCATTCATCGATTGGATAAAGACACTTCAGGGCTCCTTGTAATCGCTCGTAATTTAATCTCGCATCATGCATTAACCAACGCCATGAAAGCACGAAAAATTAGTCGAGAATATGAAGCTATTGTAAAAGGTATACCTATTTCCGGTCGAACCATCAGTGCTCCAATTGGACGTCATTCGATACATCGCACTCGTATGGCCGTCCTCGACAATGGCCGAAAAGCAATCACTCATTTTCGCATTCTTCAACGCTATCGAGCACACACGCATATTCGAATTCGGTTAGAAACGGGCCGTACCCATCAAATCCGTGTCCATATGGCCCATATTCATCATCCCCTCGTCGGAGATCCCGTCTATGGCAGTCATATCGGTGTTCCCGCTTTTCTTTCCAACTCACTCAAAGCTACTCTAAAAGCTTTTCATCGTCAAGCGCTTCATGCAACCACTTTGCAGCTATCTCATCCTTTGACCCAGCAAACGATGGAGTGGCACGCTCCTCTACCCAAAGATATGCTGGATTTATTAAAATCTTTAGCACAAGACAATGCCCATGCCACCTAACTTTATCTTTCCCGATTGGCCAACACTCCCTCATATTAAAACTGCCACTACTATCCGCCAGGCAGGCAATTTAGCTCTTCATGTGGATGATAATCCGGTAATCGTCCAAGCCAACCGACAAAAATTAATCCAGTCCTTAAGAATTGCTCGCTACCCCCGTGTGGCTTAACCAAATCCACAGCAACCAAATTATTTCTCTTAATCAACTACCTACTTCCCCCTTCCACAGCCGATGCCGCTTACTGCTCTAACGGCTGATTGCTTACCAATTTTGATCACCGATAGTACTAAAGGCTGTGAAGTTGCGGCCGTTCATGTGGGTTGGCGAGGTTTAGTGGCGGGAATAATTAACTTACTTTTGCAGTGTTTGAAGCTCCACCCAATGATTTTCTGGTATGCCTCAGGCTCGCTATCGGCCCCTGGGCTTTTAAAGTTGGAGAGGAGGTTCGACAAGCTTTTCTTAACCGTCATATGGATTATCAAAAGGCCTTTACCGCCCATAAAGACGACCGCTGGTTGGCTAACATTTATCAGTTAGCCACCATCAATCTCAATCATTTAGGCGTCCACCGTATTTACGGAGGTTAGTTTTGTACCTATTTCAATCACCAGATTTTTTATTCTTAATTATCGAGAAAAAGGACAAATCGGTCGAATGGCGACGGTTATATGGATCAATATCTAAGAAAGCGGTAAACTATAGTCCATTGAA
>NZ_NIQB01000076.1:0-18270 GCF_018687865.1 Coxiella-like endosymbiont of Rhipicephalus sanguineus
AAAATTGGTAAATTATGATATAAGGGCCGGTTTCCCTACGAAATTGTTTTTATTTGGTTTGGTGTTGTTATGGCGTTTGTCAGTAAGCGGTTGCAGTTGTTATCTCAACTCTCCTTCCGATGGTATTTTGTGAGCTGCCTTTTAGCAACCTTTGGTTCGGGCTTAAGCTACGTTACATTGAGTTGGCTGATTTTACAAGCCGATAATTCGGTTGCGGCAGTTTCGATTTTGATGCTCTACTTTTGGGTACCCACTGTATTATTGGGGCCTTTTTTAGGAGTTATTGCCGATCGCTATTCGCGTAAATGGTTAATGGTAGGTGGCAATGCCATTCGCGGAATTGTGTTAATTTTTTTTAGTAGCCATTTTAGTCACCGTATCTCTGCCTATGTAATTTATTTTCTTACAATACTATTGGGAATAGGCTTCAGTGTTTATTTGCCTGCGGCAATCGCGCTAATTCGTGAAATAGTTATTTCAGATGATTTGCTTTATGCTAACTTCACCATTGATATTG
The DNA here is from genome assembly GCF_018687865.1 of Coxiella-like endosymbiont of Rhipicephalus sanguineus. Taxonomy (NCBI): domain Bacteria; kingdom Pseudomonadati; phylum Pseudomonadota; class Gammaproteobacteria; order Legionellales; family Coxiellaceae; species Coxiella-like endosymbiont of Rhipicephalus sanguineus. The sequence goes on from NZ_NIQB01000076.1 coordinate 518, forward strand.
CTTATGAAATTGGGAATGTGGCAGGAATGGGTTTGGCAGGTTTTTTTGTCGCTTGGTTATCTCCAGCACCAACGATATTAGTGACGGGAATTATTTTTATTCTTTCAACATTCGCGTTGATGCGGGTTAAGCCGACGTTACAAAAAATCAAGAAAACAAAAATTTCTTATCATTTTATTGTTGATGATTTCAAGTTAGGACTTGTTTACTTACGTAATCATCCAAAATTAATTGTGATTTATTCCGTGCAGTTGCTTATCTTAGTGTCCTTTATGACAACTCCTGTTTTACTAGCGCCGTTTGTTAAGAACGCATTACAGGGTAGCATTTCTCAATTTGGGCAAATCGATGCCGCTTTGTCCGTCGGGGTCGTCGTGGGAGGAATTTTTATGCCTTGGATAGCCGATCGATGGGGGCTTAGAAAAACTTTAATGCTATTGTGTTTTTTGTTAGCTATTTTTTTGGTTGGTTTGGAGCGAATCGCACCATCGTTGGAGCTAAGATATTGTATTTTTTCATTGGCCTCTGTTTAGCTGTATGGCCATTGATGGTAACAAAAGCGCAGCACTTGACAAGGTTTCGCTTTCAAGCTCGAATGCAGTCTATATTCAATAGCTTAAGCGGCATCCTAATTTTATTGATCTACTTATTTGTAGACATCGGAAGTTATTACATCTCCGTCCAGTGTATGTATGTGTTTGAAGTGCTTCTTGTTTTTAGTGCTTTTTGCTTATTGTGGTGTTATCGGAGTGTGTTGATGAAGGATAAAGTCGCCTGAGCGATACAAACTGGTTATAAATGCAGGGGATGAGATAATATTAATTTAATCTTTGTCAGATAGTCTTCGAGATTTGATAACAATATTTAAATTTAATGATGAGCCGACCTTAGTCTGGAGAAGATACAAGAAATTTATATAATTTTAGCCAGGACTTTAAAATTTTTTTTGAAAGTCGTGCGGAATTAAAGAAAATACTTGAAAATCAAAAGAATCCAGAACGATTAGGGTTAGCAGTTATTAAACAATTTGCTTATTATTATGAAACCTTACTCTCTTATTTCCTAGCCTGCTACAAAAACAACAACCGTCCTCGTCATTGTATAGAGCAATTAAGATATTGGTTAAAGGCATGGACAGGCAAGTTAGAATCCTTATTGAAAGTTCTCAAGGGAAAGGATCAATTAAACCGTGAAGAAGAAAACCTATTGGAACATACGTTATCAGAGCTTGCTCTCGTCAGGAAACGACGAAGGAGAGTTGACAAGTTCAGCCAGGTGTATTTCCAATAACAACCGTCTACAATGAATATGGTTATTAGGAATAGGGAAATGATATTTTCGGCAGAGATGCCAGTAAAAAAGAACATTTTCTCATTCGTCTCAGCGCAAAAATTTAACTTCTCCTTTACACCAATTAAGGGATTAAATTCGGGTTACCTTCTGAAACTACGATCCTAGCAAGCGATCAAAAAAGCAGCGGCGTGACTCAATAGCTGTTGTTGAGAAGTATTTAAACGAAGAGTTGAATGATAAGCAGCTTAATGATGATGAAAAATAAAGCAATTGCCAACCCTTTTAGAAGAAGAACGACAAAAAACTTTAGAGAATCATTACTCTTTTAATTGGTAGTTTATTCGAATGTGGAAGACAATGTATTACAACCAGTAGCTTATGGAGTTGCTATGAAGACGCTCTTAATAAGGTTGATGTTTACCTTGATTCTTAAGGTGTCCTCTCTTTCATTACGACACTAATGATTAGGTACTTTTTGACTTTCTGAAAGAATTTGCTCAGCCATTCGAATAGGATTCATCGCATTACTAATCACATGGGTTGCTACTTATTCGGGTGTGATGATGTTTGTAATACCAGAGTGCCAAAAAAATTAGAGCTAACAGCAGAAAATAGATAAATTTAACCCAATTTTACTGCCATAAAGGCTATGTTACGGGTTCGGAAGATAATTCGTCGAACTCTTCTTCAATGTTCATAAAGAAATTCTTTCATCATTTTCAACTAGATTATACCGATTTTTTATTCAAACTAGCAAAAAATAATTTTAAGGTATCGTCATTAATCTGACTCGAGACAAATGCACTCCCAATCCGTTCCAATAAAACAAGGCGTAGCCGGTCATTCATTGCTTTTTTGTCCTTATGCATAGCATCTAATAAGGAGTCTTGAGAAATCTCTTTAGGTAATTGAGTAGGTAAGGGAATTTGTTGGAGCAGCTCTCGAGCGCGATTTACTTCGTCAGAACGAATAAGCCTAGGTACGAGGATAATTCAGCGGCCAATATTAAGCCCACTGCTACTGCTTCGCCATGGAGCCAATATCCATAACCTAAAAGCTGCTCGATAGCGTGGCCAAAGGTATGGCCTAAGTTCAAGAGAGCACGTTGACTAGTCTTCTCTTTTTCATCTTCACTAACAATATCTCGCTTGATTTCGCAGGCTCGTTTAATAGCAGTTTGGAGATAATCTAAGTCTCGTCGTAATAAAGAGGTAATATTTGTTTCGAGATCAATATAAAATTCCTCATCGTAGATCAGCGCGGCTTTAATAATTTCAGCAATTCCTGCATTAAATTGACGTAGAGGTAAGGTATGAAGAGTATTGAGATCAATAATTACCGCTTTAGCTGATGAAATGCGCCGATAAGATTTTTACCTGATGGATGATTTACAGCAGTTTTGCCACCAATAGAAGCATCAACTTGAGCCAGGAGAGTTGTTGGCAATTGGATGAAATCCACTCCTCGTTGATAACACGCCGCAGCAAAACCTGTGAGATCGCCTACGACGCCCCCTCCTAAAGCAATTAAAGTGGTGTTCCGATGATGATTAACTGCAATTAGTTTATTTAGGATTTCCTGCCACTGTTTAATATCTTTGAACTGTTCGCCATCAGGCAAGAGAAATTGATCACACTGAATATCGTGAAAAATAGTTTTTAATGGTGCAAGATAGAATGGTGCAATCATGTCATTAGTCACGATCATTATCTGAGGGCCTTCAATGTATTGGTAAAGAAGTTTTTTATCGTTTAAGAGATCTGCACCAATATAAATGGGATAACTAGATTCTTTGACATTAACAAAAATACAAACAGTATTCATAAGCTCACTTTATAAATTTTTTAATATCCGTCAAAATTCGAATTGATAATTGACGAGGTTTTAAATTATCCATTCGATAAGTGAAATCAGCAATAGCTTGATACAAAGGCTCGCGCTCTTCGTTGAGTTTCTGAAGTTTTTCTTTGGAATTATTTTTGATAAAGAGAGGGCGAGCCTTCCCTTTACAAGCGATCCGTTTTAATTGTGTTTCTACTGATACCGTTAAATAGACCACGATACCGTTTTCAGATAAAGAACGGCGGTTAGTTTTATTTAATACAACCCCTCCTCCGGTGGATAAAACAATATTATTAAATTTACACAATGAAGAAATCATTTCGGCTTCGCGTTTACGAAAACCTTCTTCCCCTTCCCGATCGAAAATCCATAGGATATCTGCGCCCGTGCATTTTTCAATTTCGATATCCGAATCATAAAAACGATTTCCAGTTAAGTTAGCGAGCTGTTTACCCACACTCGTTTTGCCAGAACCCATCGGTCCGATGAGATAGAGGTTGCTGAGTTTTTTATATTGTTGTGCATGTATCGTAATCATTTGAGGTATTACAAAAATTAATAATTGTTTCTGCTCATTAATGTGCTGATGGTAACGAAATATCGCTCCTAAAAGAGGAATCCTACGCAAACCCAGGATTCCAGTTTCTTCCTATTGGCTAGCCTGTTCATAGATTCCGCCTAAGGCTACCGTTTCTTGATCGTCAACTATTACCTCAGTGGTTAATTGTTGAGTCTGAATAGCCGGTACACCATTTGCTAAAAAGAACTTATTTTATCCTGATTGACAGAAAGTTGTAAAAGGATGCGTCTAACTAAGTAAGACAATAGGTGTCACTTTAAGGGGGAGGGTTGGCTTTTAAAATGTCACACTAGTATTCCCTTCCCCAGTTTTTTCTTAGTAGGAAATCTCTTCCAGCGATTCGATTGCTGCTGTTTAACGATTGTTAGTCATAAGTTTAGGGCTCAAGATAACCTCTACTTCTTCCATTTGTTCGAGCGAAGAAAGTGCTACATCTAACAATTGACTATTTTTTAATTTGATTATAGGGATATCCGCAATATCAAATTGGATAGTAAGGTCAGAATTGTCACACATAAGTCCGTCGGCAGGTTTGCTTCTATTTTGCTTGGTTCCAAATAGAATACCTAGAGAGCGTAAATTGTGTTCATCGACGCTTACAATTCGTGTTTTAATTAATATTGGATCGATTGGAATATTTAAGTGTTTAATAAAAGATTGAATGGACCGAATACGGGATTTTTCATCACAAATCCAAAGCTGATTGGTACGGTTATCAGACAGTGCATAATCATTCTTAGATAACAGAGTAAATTTTTTATTATTGAGTATATCTCCTATAAATTTAGCTTTAGCATAATGAATTGAAAGAAAAATTGTTTTCATCGGAGATAAGGGTTGACCTAATCTGGGAAAAGAAAAAGGATCGCGTTCCCTTATCGTGCAAAAAACTGAATTGACTAAACTTAAAGGAATAATTGTCCATAACAGAGCTCTAATCATAATAGATATTGACCTTGCAATATAAAACGATATGGTTATTTAAAGGTCGCATTTGTAGTTGCGATATGACAAACGAATTTGGAAAATATAATAAAATTTCAAGAAAGGCGCTCAAATTTAAAAATTCACCTTCTGTAAGCAAATCTAATTAAATAAAAGAAAATGATTTACTCTTTTCTACTTTTTCAGATTTAATACGAATTAATCACAAATATTTTTTGTTGAGCTACTGTAGTAAGAAGGGCAATAAGTTGGTTGGTGTCCATTGGATGTTTCAGTGCTCTTAATACATTCAGATAACTAAATTGGCTGAAAGTTAGATTTTTGATGTGAGTGAGTCGTGATTCTTTCTCATGAAGTTCTTGATCGAGATGTTGATAGTGACGAAATTGCAATCGAAGCAAGAAGGAGTAGCCTGTTACTAAGATGGCCAGGTGGCTAAGGAAAAAGACAGCTATTAGACAGTTATTTTAGAGGACCTTAGGTGACTGAATGACAAAAAAACATGGTGGTATTGACTCATATGGGTAATAAAAATAGATGAAAATTCAAGAATTTTTTAAGGTGCTGGATGAAAGTTAGGACAGAGTTGGTTTTAAACGTCATTCCTTCGATTTTCCAGTAGTTATGTTTGAATGTTAATCGAGTCAAAATATACTAAGTAAGTAGCACCTAAATAATTTTCTTTAAAGAATAAATATTATTATGTTCTTTAAGAATCTTTAAGAATTTTTTCCAGTACAAGGGCCTTAGTGATATTTTACAATAGGTAAATTTTCTAATTCCTTATTCAGCAGGGTAATATGATTTTTCTTCATAGTGATATTTTTCGATAAACTGAAATGTAGACCTAAAATAGTTATTAAAGAAATTAGAATACTAACCCAGCCATAAACCAAGATGTAGAAAATAACGCCGCCGTTGCAATAGCTGTCTCTAGGGAAGAAGATTGATGTTCATTTTGGAAACCCTCCAGATTTCTGAAGCAAATGCTATCCAAAAGCGATTGTCGAACTTGTTTTCTGAGACAATTTTTAGATTAAATTACGGAGATTCAATGTTAGATGATTCAGTCTTTATTAGTATCTAAATTATCGAGTAAAAATAATTTTTTTATTCGATATTGGGATCCTGATTGATAATAAAATTGCAAAGCTCAGCGCGAATACCTATATCAAGGTCGGAATACGCTACCTGTTCGATGTGTAGTAATCGTTTATTATCGACTACGTATAAGCGGATACTTTTATCTTGGAACAAAATAAATCCAACCATTGTGACGAGGTGGTTTATTACGTTTAAGAGCCGTGTGCATGACAGAGTATTTACATCAATAGCAAGAAATTTTATTTGCGTATTTGCACAAACCATTCTAATTCACACGGGGCGCGAAAGCTCAGCCAATTTTTAACGGCTTCGTAGAGCGCTTGGATAATCGCCGGATGGGAATGGATAAGGATCGCTGGGGCAGAGCTCACGTAATCAATGAAATGGTTATTATCCGCATCAAACGCAAGGTATGGGCCCCGTACGCCTTTTCTTGATAAATCGAGGCGGGGGCTCTCCCTCTACAGCGTGGAAGGACCCGCAGTGGTGAATTGACTCCGCTTGGCATATAATTTTGAGCTTTCTCAAAGAGAACAGCAGAGTTGTCGGTCATTCGTCCTGCGTAATTAATAAGGCGCTCTATTATGCTATATAAAAAATACATGTGCTTATTATGTGGTTTCATCTACGAAGAAGAAAAAGGGTGGCCCGAAGACGGCATTGCTCACGGCACGCGCTGGGACGATGTGTCCGAAGAGTGGCTTTGCCCCGAGTGTGGTGCGATGAAATCCGATTTTGAAATGATTGAAATGTAAAGCTATTTTTAGGGTTTATTAGGGTTGTTTATTAGGGTTTAATAATAGCTAGTATCACGATCAGTATTAATAGCACTGTCGGAATTTCGTTAAATCAGCGGTAAAATTAGTGTGAATATGGATTGTGGTCGTGTTTAAAATCCAATAAATATTTCGCATAAATGAAATGAAAAACCCACAAAAGTGCTACTGATCCTAATTTAATATACATCCATAGGGCATGGGAATAGTAGGGTCAATCCCAGAGAAGTAACGATAAACCAAACACAGTTGTTAAAATACCACCGGGCATCATTATTCCAAAAAACAGTTTTCGCTCCATAATTTTAAATCGTTCATTACTAATTTGATCTTCCGTTTGAGCGTGATACACGAAAAGTCGTGGTAGGTAAAAAAAGGCTGGAAAACCAGAAAACAACAAATATAATATGGAAAGCGAGAATTCAGAGCATGTGTTGTATTGTACAAGGGCGGGAGCCTAAAGAATAGAAAATCCTTTGGATGAGTTCGCTCCAAGATCTCTAAGCGTAGAGTAGCTGTAAATGTGAAAAATAAGCTAGTTGACGCTGATGTTCAATAATTAGATAATCCATTCCATGGTAGATTTAGCGCGATCCCCTCTCTCCCGGACTACCCTAATCTTTACTGACGCTGCAGCCTGTAAAGTGAAGGGACTCATTGATGAGGAAAATAATCCTCATCTAAATTTGCGCGTCTTTATCACTGGTGGTGGTTGTTCAGGATTTCAATATGGATTCACCTTCGACGAAACCATAAACCCCGATGATTTGGTTATTGAGAAAGCCTTAGAGATAAAGGAAGAAGAGAATGAATATGGCGGGAGTGGGCAAGTAGGATTGGTAAGATTATTAGTTGATCCTTTAAGTCTTCAATACCTCCAAGGTGCTGAAATCGATTACCGTGAGGATATAAGTGGCGCTCAATTTGTGATTCGTAACCCTAATGTAAAAACTACCTGCGGTTGCGGCTCTTCTTTTGCAGCGTGATGACTGTTCAAGTCAGATAGACATCGAATCGGCTGCTTTTGCCTTCGTAAAATACGGTGGGATTAGCATCTGTTAATTTAAGAGCTAATCTCGGGCGTTTAACAACGACGCGATATTTTGCTTTCTTTAAAGCGATCTCTAAGAGTTGGGGTGCATCTTCATCTTTACCTACTAAATGACGTAATACCCGCATTTCTTTTTTTACGAGCGCAGATTTTTTCCCAATGGGATACATCGGGTCCGTATAAATAATATCGTAAGAAGTTTTAAGTTTTAAAAGATAACTTTGCGCTTCTGTTTCGATTAATTTTAATTCTAAGGACTTAAACCACTCAACTGTTTGAGCGCGAGCTAAACCCTCTTTCAATAGTGCAGCGATAATGGGATTGCGTTCTAGCATAGTTACGTTACATCCGAGAGTAGCGAGAATAAAAGCGTCTCGGCCTAAGCCTGCTGTTAAATCTAAAACAGTAGGGTGGGAATAGGTTTTTAATCCAACAGCGCGAGCGATTAATTGGCCCCGGCGGCCACCTCCAAATAAGTGTCGATGAGCCAATGCTCCTTTAAGGAAATCTACATACACAGGACCGGGCGCTTTTGGATCGGTTGAACGCAGTTCAATATGAGAAGGCGTGACAGTCAATAAAATAGGATAATTCTTAGTAGTAGGGATAACTAAAGCCAATTTTAATTCGGTTGCAAGTTTTTCTGCATATTGTTGACGTGATTCGTCCAAGCAAGTAACGGCGATAGTATCAGTCATCCGTTAACTCTCAGTAAGTTTGTCGCGTATGGTTAAATTGTTTTTCCAGAAAATCGACGAATTGATCCGCGATATTGATTTTAAATTGAGTTTCTAATTCTCGAATCCCGGTGGGACTGGTGACATTAATTTCTGTTAAATAATCCCCAATTACATCAAGGCCAACAAACCAAAGGCCTTTTTGACACAAGGTGGGCCCTACTTGTTGACATATCCATCGATCGTGATCAGTCAGTTCTTGTCCTACTCCTCTAGCACCTACCGCTAAATTCCCACGAAAATCGCCTTTCGCGGGAATTCGCGCTAAAGCATAAGGAATGGGTTCACCATTAATTAAAATGATTCGCTTATCGCCATCTTTAATGGCTGGAATAAATTGCTGTGCCATGACGAGCCGTTTTCCGTTGGCTGTCATTGTATCAATAACGACAAAGACATTGGGATCCTGAGCGGTTAATCGAAAAATTGATTTACCTGCCATTGCTCCGAGTGGTTTAATTATAATTTCTTTTTGTTCCTGGAGAAAGAGTTGTAATAACTCTTTACGCGAGGTGACCAAAGTTTTTGGTGTGCATTGAGGAAACCAACTGGCGAATAATTTTTCATTAGCATCTCGTAAACTCGCCGGTTTGTTTACCACAAACAATCCCTCTTTTTCAGCAAGTTCTAGAAAATACGTTAAATAAATATAAGACATATTAAAGGGTGGATCTTTTCGCATAAGAAAAATATCGAGCCCATTTAAGGGTTGAATATAGGGGGCGCTTAACTCAAACCATGAAGAGGTGTTATCTTTCACCTGAAGACGGCGTATAAAAGCGTGGACTTTCCTATTTTGTAAAAAGATATCCGGTGCTTCCATGTAATGAAGTTCATAATTTCTGGCTTGAAGCGCCAGTAACAGAGCAAAACTTGTGTCTTTATAGACATGAATTTTAGAAATAGGGTCCATGAGGATGCCAATTTTCATTGCAATCTACTCTTTTATTAAATATTAAACAATACCAATTCACGAGCTGCCGCTAATGCGGCAAGACGTGCGATTGCGCCATAAACATAAAATCGGTTCACAGACTTATTAGTTTTACAGGGTGTGCTGCAAGTGGTGTCGAATGCCATAGGAATAAAATTCATCCCCGGGGTATTTAAATTTTCGTTGGGCCCGCAACCTTTATGAATACGATAGAAACCACCAATTACATGACGACCGAATAAATATACAACAGGTTCAGCTACAGTATTTTCTTCTCCCGCTGTTTCAAAAGAATACACGCCCTCTTGGATAATCGCTTTAGTCACGGGGACGCCGCCTTTCGAAGTAGACATTCGTGTGCGTTGTTTACGATTCAGGTGACGCAGGGCTTCAGGTTCTTGAATCATCATCACGCCCATTCCATAGGTCCCAGCATCTGCTTTAATAGCCAGAAATGGCTCTTCAGTAATATTGTATTGAGCATATTTTTTTTAACAGCGCGCAGGATACCTTCAGCACGGTTGACGAGGCATTCCTCGCCTTCTTTTTTAAGAAAATCAACTTCCGGACATTGATCGAAAAGAGTGCTAATCAACCACGGATCAAGGTTGATGAGGGAGGCGAATTCTTCGGAAACAGCTCCATAAGCTGTGAAGTGCCCTGACTTCAGGCGAGTTGCCCAGCCAAGCTGAGGGGCTGGCATGATTCGTTGGTTCAGGTTTTGAAAAATATCGGAGATGTGGCCGGATAAGTCATTATTTAATATGACACAACAGGGGAAAAAATCTCTAATTCCTACTTGGTCTCCTTTGCATTCCAAAGGTTCAATCTGTAGTTTGCGGCCTGAAGGTAATTCATGAATTTGAAACTCGGGTAATGAAGAGTCCAACGAACCAATACGTACCTCAAATCCTGAATTTTTCAAAATTTTCTGGAGCATGGCTAAACTTTCAAAATAATGGATGTTGCGGGAATGGCTCTCGGGGATGATGAGCAGACGTGTGACATCGGGGCAAATCTCCGCTATAGTGGCTTGCACAGCTTGGATGTAAAGGGGCATATAATCTGGATTTAGATTGTTGAAGCCGGCGGGAAAGAGATTGGTGTCTACCGGCGCCAATTTAAATCCTGAGTTGCGTAGGTCTACGGATGTATAAAAAGGCGGCGGTGTTTTTGACCATTGTTCGCGAAACCACGTTTCAATATTTATTTGATGTTCGAGAAAGCGTTTTTCCAATTGGCGCAAGGGGCCGGTAAAAACAGAGGTAAATTGCAATGCGGTTGGGTTAGGAAGCATACGTTAATTTCCTATAACATTGATTTTAAAATAGAATCATCAGATAAGGCTCTGAACTTAGCGATTCCACCGGTTCGCGTGTAATTAACTCCATTCTCATTTTTAACGCTAGTCTTTCCAGCATTGCTGATCTGGGGGGACTTCCTTTCCTAGGGTCGTTCGATTTTAACGCAATTAATTGCGTGACAAGATAATGAATTGGACTGGTAAAATCATTGGGATACTCTTGGGCTTTTTTTTGGCTGGTCCAGTGGGGTTTATTGCCGGTTTGATTTTTGGTCATATTATTTTCGATCAAGGTTGGTTTTGTGGTTGCAATCGGTTTCTTCTTCTTGCTTCTCGCAAACTAAAGTGCAGGAAGTATTTTTTAATACCACTTTCCGCGTAATGGGTTTCGTAGCTAAATTAGATGGCCGAGTTTCCAAAAATGAAATTCGTCAAGCTCGTCATGTAATGCAACAGATGGGATTGGACGATAACATGAAACGAGAAGCCATCCGTTTATTTACTGAGGGCAAACAACCCAATTTCAACCTCAGTGTTGTTCTCAATCAATTGGGGCATACATGCCTCTTCCAACCCACTTTATTGCGAATGTTTTTGGAAATCCAGATTTAAATGGCTTATGCGGATGGGGGATGGATTAGTGAATATAAGCGACAAGTATTGCAATATATTTGTGAACGCCTGGATTGTGAACGCCTGGAGACAAATGGTTTCCAATATTATCAATTTGAACAACGTTTCCAAGCCGAACAAAACTATAAACGCTACCACCAAAAGTCTCCATCCAATCCCCATTCTCATTTAAACGATGCCTATAAAATATTAGGACTAACCATGAGCGCTGCTGATTCTGAAATTAAAAAAACTTATCGACGCTTGATGAGTCAACATCACTCTGATAAATTGATGGCGAAAGGATTGCCGCCTGAAATTATAAAAGTGGCTACTCAGAAGACTCAAAAAATTTAAAATGCTTACGAACAAATTCGAAAAGCCAGCGGAATGGCATGAAAATAAAAATGGCATGAAAATAAAAAATGATCCCATTTCTCAGTCAGCTTGATTGGGATAGCATGAGCAGAGAGTTTTTGCAAAAAAAATTATTTCTGCATCAATTTTATCAGCTAATTTCGCTTGCTTAGGAGAAGAAGTAAAGCAAGTTGTAGAAGCTGGCGTTGACTATATTCATTTTGATGTGATGGATCATCATTTTGTGCCTAATTTAAGTTTTGGTCCTGTAGTATGCGAAGCGTTGCGTAAAGCCGGAATTGCTGTTCCAATTGATGTTCATCTGATGGTGGAAAAGCCGAACGATTTTATAAAAGCGTTTGCGAATGCCGGCGCCAATTTGATTACCTTTCATCCTGAAACATCAAAAAATATCGAGAAAACACTAGCATTAATTGATCAAGCAGGGATGCAAAAGGGACTTGCTTTTAATCCAGAGCAATCAGTATTGTTGCCACATACTATTTTAAAAGAAGTTGATTTAATTTTACTTATGTCGGTTAATCCAGGTTTTGCAGACCAATTTTTTATAACAAAAAGTTTGAAAAAAATCACAATCACAAGACAATTGTTAGAAGAATTGAAGAGCAATGCGATGCTTGGGATCGATGGTGGAATAAAATTAAATAATATTGGAGCCGTTTCTCAAGCTGGAACTGATTTTTTTGTAATAGGCTCTGGATTGTTTCATGCTTCGAACTATCAAAAAGAAATTAAAGCCATTCGACAACAATTGATTTAGGATTAGGAAGAAAAAAACTTAGCAATTAAATCCAATAAGCCAGAGTCGTCATAACTTTGGCATGGAGGCCCATTAATTTTTTTATGGTATAAGGCAATTCTTTTGCCCCTGCCGATTTTGCTTTTTGGCCATGTGAGACTTCATCTTTTTGCATTTGTTCCACAATTTTCCGGCTTTTAACATCAACAGAGGAAAGTTTGTGTAAATGATTTTCTAAATGTGCCTCGACTTGTTTTTCTGTTTCTTCAACAAAACCAAGGCTCCACAGATCCCCCGATGCACCTGCTAATAGTCCTATGAGAAAGGCATTGGAGTACCAAAAAATATTTAAATAACTGGTGTATCCCCCCAATTCCTCTATGCGATCTTTGCACCATGCTAAATGATCAGTTTCTTCCTCAGCCGCTGTTGCTAACATCAATTGGACCACTGAATTTTGAGATAAAATCATTTGTCCGCGATAAAGGGCTTGAGCACATATTTCTCCACTATGGTTTACTCGCATACACCCAATACTGTTCTGTTTTTCGGAATGGGTAAGAACTGGTTCGGAAAGCTCCTTCGCTGGGTTTTTCCGGCGGGCTCTGGATTGATTAAATACGGTTTCTAAAAAATTATGATATTGTAGAATGACCTCATCAAGGACCGAATAATGGCGGAGATTATTGCGCATATTTACTTTGCGGGATTAATTTAACTACTTTTACACCGTAAAACTCTTTTCCATCTGCCGGAAAGTCATAAGCTACACGTGCTTTGCCCGCTAATGCATAAGCATTGTAATTATTTTTTAATTGTTGTGAGAAAACCAGTCTATAACGATGATGCGGTAATTTTATCGCATAGGGAAAATCTAAAATTTGCAAGGCACCTACATGCGGATAATTGTTTGTAATGTCTTGGTACCCCGACGCTGATTTTAATTCCTTCTTAGAAATTAAGACTGGAAAAGTAATCAATTGCTCCGTTGGCATTACCAGAAAATACCCTGTTCATTGATCCGTGATGTAAACATAATCTGCATGAATAACGTCAAGAGTATTATAGCGACGAATTTCTTTAAAAATGCTCCATCCGTTAATTTTAAAGAAAGTTAAAAACTGCTGGCAGACGGTCTGCTTAACCAAGAGGTTTTGGACGGAAATTTTATAATCAGAAAGGAGTTCTTTTAATTTGTATTTCGATTTATTAATGCTTTTAATACAGCTAGCAGCCTTTTCATGATCAATACCACGCTTAAAATTAGGCGTGTTCTTGATTTCTACGAAGGCAGGAAAGGTAAAAGCACTGAAGAGAACTATTCTTATTAACCACTGAGCATTCATGGGAAGTCTCTACTATTTTATCTAGATTTAATTTTATCTAGATTATTTTAATCATATGTCAAACATATGTCAAAAATTGTTTTTATGACAAGCATTCTGAAAGAAAGAAAGAAACGCCCGGTGTTTAAACTGACAAATATCTAGAAATCTCATATACTCCTATCACTTAACCAATCTGATATGTTTTTTATGGTAGATAATAATATACGCGTCATTATCGAGCAGCAGCCTTTAGCAGAATTCACTGAAAAAGCCTATCTTGATTATTCCATGTCAGTAATATTGGATCGCGCGCTTCCCCATATTGCTGATGGGCTAAAGCCAGTTCAGCGGCGTATCATCTATGCCATGTCAGAATTAGGTTTAAAATCAAGTGCTAAGTATAAAAAGTCCGCGCGAACGGTGGGGGACGTTCTCGGTAAATTTCATCCTCACGGAGATACAGCTTGTTATGAAGCAATGGTACTAATGGCGCAACCATTTTCGTATCGCTATCCCTTTGTGGATGGACAGGGGAACTTGGGGAGCCCTGACGATCCCAAATCCTTCGCAGCGATGCGTTATACAGAAGCCCGACTTTCTTCGTATGCTCAGCTTTTATTGGCTGAACTCGAAGAGGGGACTGTGGATTGGATCTCTAATTTTGATGGCACATTACAAGAACCGGTCCTTTTGCCGGCTCGATTACCAAATGTGTTATTAAATGGGACATCAGGGATTGCAGTAGGTATGGCAACAGATATCCCTCCCCATAATCTTGCTGAGGTAGTAGATGCCTGCGTGCATTTATTGGATAACCCCGAGGCCACTTTAAAAGAAGTGATGAAATTTATCCAAGGGCCTGACTATCCAACTTCTGCCGAAATTATCACTCCTATTAGTGAAATTCAAACCATCTATCGAACAGGCCAAGGAAGCTTGCGTATGCGCGCAACGTATCGGAGAGAAAATGGGGAAGTTGTAATTTCCGCTTTACCGCATCAAGTTTCAGGTAATAGAATTTTAGAGCAGATTGCAGCGCAGATGCTTTCTAAAAAGTTACCTACTGTGAGTGATATTCGCGATGAGTCAGATCATGAAAATTCCACACGGCTTGTTATTTTTCCTCGCTCTAATCGGGTAGACATTGATGAGCTTATGGCGCATTTTTTTGCCACAACAGATTTAGAGCACAGTTATCGGGTTAATTTAAACGTTATAGGAGTCGACGGACGGCCGCAAGTTAAAGACTTGCTGTCTCTTTTGAAAGAATGGCTGGGGTATCGAATGCAGACCGTTCGGAAACGGTTACAATATCGATTGGAGATCGTTATTGAACGATTGCACATTCTGGATGGATTGATTATTGCCTTTTTGAATTTAGACGAAATTATCCCGATTATTCGCCAAGAAGATAAGCTGAAACCTGCTTTAATGAAACAATTTAAACTAAGCGAAAAGCAAGCGGATGCCATTCTCGAAATTAAATTACGTCAATTGGCTAAACTCGAAGAAAAGAAAATTCGTGAAGAACAGACGCGATTAGTTCAAGAACGCGATGAAATCGAAAAAACCTTAGCATCAAAAACAAAATTAAAAAAATTGATTCGATCCGAATTAATTGCCGATAAAAAAAATTATGACAATGGGCGTCGATCTCCTTTAATTGAAAGACCTGTTGCGAAAGCCATTCGTGAAGAAGAAATGATTCCATCGGAGCCCATTACCGTGGTTTTATCAAAAAAAGGTTGGGTTCGCGCGGCAAAAGGACACGATATTGATGGCAGGGGGCTGAATTATCGTTCAGGAGATGAATTTTTAATTCAAGCCCAGGGCCGCACCAATGAGCTGGTTATTTTTTTAGATTCAGCTGGGAAAAGCTATTCATTACCAGCGCACACATTGCCGTCCGCTCGGGGGCTAGGTGAACCCTTAACAGTTCGATTGAAACCCGAAGCTGGTGCTCAATTTGTGGCAGTTTTAATGGGTAAAAATGAAGATCTTTTCTTGTTAACTTCTGACGCCGGTTATGGATTTTTAACGACTCTAGCTAATTTATATGTAAAAAGTCGAAGTGGGAAAAGTGTAATTAAAGTCCCCAAAGGAGCACAAGTGATGGAACCTCTGTGGGTGACAGATAAAGAATCGCAATATCTCGCAGCTATTACTTCGGAAGGACGGTTGCTAGTATTCCCTATCGCTGAATTACCCGAATTACCAAAAGGAAAAGGTAATAAAATCATTCAGATTCCTCCCGCACGTTTGGCGAACCGCGAAGAATATTGTATAGCGTTAGCATTATTAAATGAGAATAGCACCTTGATTCTTTATTCGGGAAAACGACAACTAACGCTGAAAACCAGTGATTTAACCAATTTTCAAGGTGAACGAGGATGCCGAGGTAATAAACTGCCTCGAGGCTTTCACAAGGTGGATAGTGTGAGTGTGGTTTAAAATATAAAAAAATTTTTTGGAGAATGATAATGTACCCTCCTTGCTAAATAAAAGACACATTACTAAAAGATGAAAAATTAGTTTTTACTAGGCCTCATGGAATTATTTGCGCCCGAGAGTTTCGGATCTAATAGTTGTTTTTTTTATTTTATGTGTACAGCCCCTCTTATTTTCTCTTTCGTTCCAATCTTTTTTGGGGGCGGTGGTTATGCTTTATATGAAATTTGTAGTTTTATTGCATTAATAATAGGAATTTATTGGTTGATCTCAGCTTATTTCCTATCGGACTTCGAAATATGGAATAACGGACAAGCGGGTCATTATGAAAAAGGGCTGGATCTGCCGCAATTCGTTGGAAATTTTCTTGCGTCGTTTAGAAGGAGTCGATGTTAATCAAACCGTTACAGGACATATTTTGAATTACTGAACTTTGGTTATTACGGAAATAGGTGGCACTCATAATTTTTATACTAATGTTCCAAAGCTCCTTAAATTCCGACATTGTATCCAACTTCAAGTCGACTTGATGATTTATAAAGAAGAGACTGGTGGATGGTAGGCAATTTTAGAGAATGGTGATAACAGGTATTTTTGCTGGAGCATCTGCAATTTCTTGTACTAATTTAGGAACGAGATAACCCGGAAGGCGTTTTATCATTTCTGCAATTAAATACTGTGCTTGCACTTTACTCACTTCAAAGTGTGAAGCTCCTTGCACCCGATCAAGGAGATGTAAATAATAAGGTAAAACCCCAGCTTCAAATAAATTTTCACTTAAACGAATTAGAGTTTCTACTTGATCATTGACATTTTTTAATAAAACGGATTGATTTAGTAAGGTCGTTCTTGTCCTCTGTAAAGAACGGAGGGTTGTCGTAACAGATTTATCGATTTCATTGGGGTGGTTACAATGGATAACAATTGTAGGTAATAATCCCATATGATCTAACAAATGAATAAATTCATTAGTAATTCTTTCAGGGATGACAATTGGCAAACGTGTATGAATGCGCAAGCGTTTGAGGTGAGTTATTTTTTCGAGATAAGAAACGAATTCAGCTAGCACGTTGTCTTTTACTGTTAAAGGATCACCCCCGCTTAAAATAATTTCGGTGATGGAGGTATCCGATTTTAAATAATCAAAAATTTTGTTCCATCCTTTTTTCCCGGGCGTATTTTCATCGTAAGGAAAATGACGACGAAAACAATAACGACAATGAATTGCACAAGCGCCGCTTAGTGTGAGTAGTACTCGTCCATGATATTTATGCAAGAGACCTGGGACTCGATTAAATTTCTTTTCATTGAGAGGGTCTAGGCGGTAACCTGGAGAGTTGATTAGCTCCCTTGCTTGAGATAGCACTTGCAATAATAGAGGATCTTGTGGGTTGCCCTTTTCCATGCGCGCGATAAATCCACTCGGGACCCGTAAGGGGAAATGAGTAGTCGCTTCCAGAATTTGAGGAAGCATTTTCGGATCGAGTGCTAATTCGCGGCATAATTCAGCTGGATCGGTAATAGCTTTTTTTAACGATAATTGCCAATTATACATGAACTTCTCATAGAGTAAAGAGCGGCTATTGTAATCTTTTCTGAGTGTAAGCGCAGCAAAAGCGATTGCATGTGCTTAGACCATCCCTGGCGTTAGTCGCTCCAAAATCACTAAACCTGACCTTATTA
>NZ_NIQB01000077.1:0-4500 GCF_018687865.1 Coxiella-like endosymbiont of Rhipicephalus sanguineus
AAACGTGGTTCCATCGAACTTTCTTATTCTTTTCCCATTCATGGATTACTTCACGGTTACATTCAATTCTTTAGCGGGTATGGGCAAAGTTTAATTGAATATAATCACTATACCAACAGTATTGGCGTGGGTTTGATCATCAACAATTAGATTTAGTCACGCTAATCCGCGACTGAACACGAGTTTGTAACAAATAGCATTCCTCGCCACCCAATACTAAACACGTTAATGTTCAAGTATAAAAAGCACCCGTATCCAACGCAATTCGATTAAGGTGTATTTCAGGAGTTTTCACTATGGTATGTCCATGTACAATAATTTTTCCAAAATCTTCTTTGGAATTTAAGAATTCACTCCAAATCCATAATAAATCATCTTTATTTTTCTGGTCCAATGGAATCGCAGATCGCACACCCATATAGGTAAAAAAATAATCTCCCAATTGATAATGCAACCGAAGCGATTTTAAAAATTCCAGATACTCTTTTGGCATCAACTGTAAAATGTTCTCCTAAACCACCGATAGGTCCTGTGGATTTTGAGGCAATTCCGTCACATCAAATCCATAGCTAATTTAAAGTAGCCCACCCATCGTTACTTAGCCAAAGAATACCTTCTTAAAGAATACTTTCTTAAAGAATACCTTCTTCAGGATCTTTAATAAAATTTAAAACAGGCTTTCATGATTACCTTTTAAATATCGAGTTTCAAAATGAGTGGCTAAAGAAAGTAAACCTTCGATCACTCGATAAGAATGGGAGCCGCGGTCAATATAATCTCATAATGTAATAGAACATTTCTAAAGGGATGGTGTGAGGCATCCTCTTGAATAACTTCAAGCAAGGGCCGCAAAAGATCAATTTGCCCGTGAATGTCAGCAATGAGATATACTTAAGTCCTTGTGGACACTTTCATAACCCTAAATTTATAGTATTACACTCAAAAACGATCCCTCGAAGCCATTGTTAGTTAAAAACTATTTAACTCTAAATTTCTCTCTATTTTAAAATCTTAAGAAAATGAAACAAATCAGCATCTAAAAGCGCACAAACCCCTAGAACACGACTATCCCAACAACACGCAATTCCTGCAGAATGCAAAAATAATCGTCGCAATCCCAACGTCTTCATTTTCTTATTAAAAACCTTGTCTCCATACTTTTCATCTCCTGCAATCGGATGACCCATATGAGCGGTATGGACCCGAATTTGATGGGTGCGACCTGTTAAAGGTCGCGCTTCGAGGAGTGTAGCATTTGAATAAAAAACAATTGGTCGAAAAAGAGTCAATGCCATTTTCCCATTTTCATCGACTTTTACCATCCTCTCACCGCTTTGCAGGATATTCTTTTTCAAAGGGGCTTCAACTCGTCTTTCCCCTCCCTGCCACAGCCCCTTCACCAGCAAAAGGTATTGCTTCACAACCTTCCGTTGAGTCAGTAGAGCATGAAGTGCCACAAGAAGGCTGCGTTTCTTGGCCACAACCAAACAACCAGATGTTTCCAGGTCCAACCTATGTACCAATTCCAACGATCGATTTTTAGGTCGCATTATGCGTAATGCTTCGATTAGACTTCCATTAATTCCACTTCCTCCGTGTACAGGTAAGCCCGCGGGTTTATCAATAACTAAGAAATCAGCTTCTTCGACAAGAATACGCATTTCAAGCGATATTAATAAAGATTTATCAGGTATTGGCGGTTTTTTATAGTCGATTGGTGCAAAGGAGGTATACGTACCGAATCGCCAATGGCGAGTCGATAATCGGCACTCACCCGTTTTTTGTTTACTCTTACTTCACCTTTTCGAATAGCACGATAAATCCGAGCCGAAGGTATTCCCTTTAAACGGCTAATTAGAAAATTGTCCAATCGTTGCCCAGCATGAGAATCATAAATTATAATGCAAGTTAGGGTCAAAATAGGATCCTTTAAGTTACAAACTATATGGTTTTATAGAACAAAACCTGCTATAGTCGGGCTGTCCATCATGATATCATAACGTAGAAATGTGAGAAATTAGTGCAAAAAAGTCAGCTGTATCAATTTAGTCCTGTTATTCCCCCCCCCCAAGGGATCTGCAGAATGAGATAGGTTATATTCCGGGTTTGTGTCTTAATTCACAGGAATGACACCCAATAAAAACCCAAATTGCCAGCTGCGAAACTATAGATTTTATCATGTACTAGCACCAATAGTACTAGCACCAATAGAACGAACATGATTATTTTGTATTTAACGCGGCGCTCCCAAGAGCGGTTTCTCGGCGAACCTCCAAGCCCAAGCTTGCGGTTGAGCGCCCTAAGAGAATAGGTTGAACAAATGAAAAGAATGCTGATTAATGCAACTCAGCTCCATGAGGTGCGCGTAGCAATTACTGAAAATTCCAAGCTGGTTGATCTTGATATTGAAATCCCTGGCCAAGAACAAAAAAAATCTAATATCTATAAAGGCATTATTAGCAGCATCGAACCTAGCTTAGGAGCAGTGTTTGTTAATTATGGTGGCGAACGACATGGATTCTTGCCTTTAAAAGAAATTTCCCGCGAGTATTTTCTCCAAGATATGTCACAAGAGATTGATACCATTGATATCAATCGGGTACTTAAAATTGGTCAAGAGCTCGTCGTTCAAGTCGATAAGGAAGAACGGGGAACAAAAGGAGCGGCACTAACCACGTTTATCAGTTTAGCGGGGTCTTTTTTAGTTCTGATGCCTAATAACCCGCGGGCCAGTGGTATTTCGCGTCGAATTGAAGGGGAAGAACGCGATCAATTGCGGGAAACTATTAGTCAATTGAGCCTCCCCGAAGGAATGGGCTTAATTGTACGCACTGCGGGGCTTGGGCGCGCAAAAGAAGAACTCGAGTGGGACTTTAAAATCTTATTGCGCTATTGGGAAGCTATTAAACAAGCAGCAGTAGCTAAACCAGGTCCTTACCTTATTCATCAAGAAAGCGATGTAATCATCCGCGCCATTCGCGACTACCTGCGTCAGGATATTGAAGAAATCCTTATTGATAATGAGCAATCCTATCAAAATGCTTGCTATTATATCAGTCAGGTTCGCCCCCAATTCATTGAGCGTTTAAAGCTTTATCAGGATCAATTACCTCTCTTTAGTAGATTCCAAATCGAACAACAAATTGAAAATGCCCACCAGCGTGAAGTCCGACTTCCGTCCGGTGGATCGTTGATTATTGATCACAGCGAGGCACTTGTAGCCATTGATATTAATTCAGCACGGGCTACTCGCGGAGCAAGTATTGAAGAAACAGCGCTTTCCACGAATTTAGAAGCCGCCGAAGAGATTACTCGTCAATTACGTATTCGCGATATCGGTGGCCTCATTGTCATCGATTTTATTGATATGACACCCATTCGTAATCAGCGGGAAGTTGAAAATTGTTTACGTAACGCTTTGAAGCAAGACCGCGCCCGTATCCAAATTGGACGGATTTCGCGATTTGGTTTATTGGAAATGTCCCGCCAGCGGTTGCGTTCTTCCCTGACTCGATCAACTCAAATAGCCTGCCCTCGCTGTGATGGTGAAGGCACCATTCGTAGTATAGAATCGCTGGGACTTTCAATTATTCATTTAATTCAGGAACAAGCTTCTAAAGCTAAGAATATCCATTTCCAATTACAGGCACCCGTGGATTTGGCCATTTATTTAATTAATGAAAAACGAGAAATCTTAAGGGATATTGAAAAACATTATCCTGTAAAAATAACGATTATTTCTAATCAATACATGGAAACGCCGCTTTATCAATTAAAGCAGATTAAAATTGATTCGGCGAGTCTGGAACATGGTAAGGGGATGCCAAGTTATAAATTGGCCAAAGTTTTTAAGACTGAAACGCTCCAAAAACAAGAAATTAAACCGCTACCAGAACCGGTGATTCAACAATTCTTGTCTACAGAAGAAACCCTCCTACTACAGCAGCTGCCACCCGAAAAACACCCAGCAGCGGCTTATTTAAGCGCCTAATGGCAAAGATGTTCGGTGCTGAAGAAGAGGCAAAATCCTCGCCTAGAGACCCCCCCCTCAGCAGGCAATACAATTGCCTCGAAGGGGTGAAAGAAGACGCTATTCGGGAGAGCGCCCTCGTAGATCCTCATCCGGGGCTGCTCACCCGGGGACGCTAAACGCCATCATCCTCGAAGCAGCAATAGTAGTCGTTCACGTCGGGGTACCCGGGGCGGGCGCCGAGATCACCATCGATGTGGCGGCCAAGGTAGTCATTCTGGATACCACATGCAACAGTCGGGGACTTCGTCCTCTGCACTAGCGGATGATAGGGTCGATATAAACCCGCTGCCAATGTCCTCCACTCCACCCTCGCCCCCTTTACCCTTTATGGACTCTAAATTTGAACATCCTTCGGAATATCCAAAGCACACTAATAGTAACAAAAATTTCTATCCAGAAAATGAGAAAAATACTGCTAATAAAATTCCCGAGGACGAGGATAATAGAGGGAATCAATAACTCGCCGG
>NZ_NIQB01000078.1:0-21148 GCF_018687865.1 Coxiella-like endosymbiont of Rhipicephalus sanguineus
CTTAACAAAGAATTAAATAGCGACAGTTTCTGAGAAAAGGACCTGGAGGATCAGTGCCACTAGGAAAACATAACTCTACTTATCCTAAATGGGTGAAGCTACCATTTAAGGACTAGTATTTAGCATCATTCCTTCTGTCGGTTCTGAAAAAAATTCCCGCTTGATCTAAAATAGCGTAGGCTACATGGAAAGACGATGGACTCAAACTCCTTGGATTTTAGATTAAATAACAATTTTTTTTAGCTTTTTGATAAGGATTTTCACCTTTAATTAATCTGTGGGTTACTAACGTAAGTGTTCTAAAAAAATAGCGAAAGCAGTGGGACATGCTAATAAAATTAATCGCGCTTACACGTGGCTCCTACCCTCAGCTTCCTCAGAAGAAACTAAATTAGCCAGAGCTATATTTCCGAAAAAACCAATGACGAGAGCACTAAAAAAATCCCTTACTTAAAGTACTAATCTGGAGTAATTAAGATTGTTTTCGCTTATTCTAAATATTCAAAAAAGTTGTCCACAATCAATGACTATATCGCGACAAGCACTCATTCCTAAAGGACCATTCCGTTGGAAACTAAAAAAGATACCGAATAAAACAGCAATATCATCTTGGAAAAAAGTACGTTTTACTCATTCAGAAGAAAGTTTCATTGTGTCCGAAAACCATTCACAAAAATTACTAATGGCATGTTGACCACCATCATAAATTTAAATTTGTTCAAATACGCCTACTACCAATGCTATAAAGAGGATAAATCAAAAAAAATTACTTTTAGAAAGCTGCTCTTTAGGATAAGGTTCAAATAAAATTTTAAATAGTTCCTCTGCATGCTGTATATTTCAAATTTTATTATTCTAATTCGCTAACTCTTTCAATGACATCTCATCAGTCGCCTCATCCACTAATTCTGATCTATTTTTTTTAAATCTTTCCACTACTGGCGTATTCAAAGATTGCTTTTCTTAGGATGAAAAATAAAGTTAGAAATAGATTTCACCCATTTTAACTCAGTAAATTCCGTTAGAATTTGACACAAATGAGGGCCGCTAACCCAATAAGGTACAATCAATCTACAAGAAAGGCAAAGGTATTTAAAAGGAAGTGGTTCTTAAACAATACATGCTTCAAACATTTTTACACCAGCACCAAGAACCCCCCGTTAAATTATGCAAATAAAATAATTTCTGCTTGGAAGCTTGAATTTCTTTTAATTCTTTTGTTATTTTTTTCAGTTACGCGATGCCAAGTGGCAGGAGCAGCTAATGGAAAAACCAACAATTTCTCTGAAACAGATAAAAAATAGTCTAGCCCTTCCTTATCACTAAAGCTTTTAGAGAGGACAACGCACACCAAAGAGGAAACAGACGCAGAAAAAAATAGCCAAACTACCTTTCCATGGAAAATGGCTAATTATTCAATCTTTCTAGGTTAATTGGGAAAATTTATTTGGAGGGGAAAGCTTTGGATCGTTTCTTATCCAAGTTAAAAACTGACTCTTTGCACCAGACTCTATTTAGCTATACTCAGAGGCAGAAACTAAATTTAACTCTTTTAAACCAGGTAATTTTTGATAATTCTAGCGCAAGAAACACCTCATGAATTTAATACTATGGTAGTTCACCTCATTAATAAAATCTTAAAGATTTTTACGCTTGCAAAAATGCTCGAATGTGTATACCTTAAGAAATATTCTTAGATAAAACCTATGATGGTAGGATTTATTTTATAGGGTAAATCAAAAATTAGCATAATCTATATCCTATAGAGAGGTTAAGTCCTTTCTTTTTTTTAAATTATTTTGTTTTCGCCATTCTTTTAATTATGTTGGGACCATTATTCTTTAGCTTATTAATCATTATCACGTTACTAAATCTCAAGCAAAGAACTTAGATGCATATATAAGGTATCACCATTGCTGTTTTTTCCCTTGTTATCGCTACTTATTTACCTCGTTTGGGTTATAAATTTTCAATGCTACTGGGCAGTTATTAGAATTACTTGTTATAACGCTTATTATCGATCAAATCTGAATGATTTATCTTTTACTAATTAATGTAGGAATAGGTTTTGCCCTGGTTAAAGTATCGGTGTATTCAAGCATTGGTTTAATTACCAAAAGTGAGCAAGAACACGCTAGATTTGCAAGTACGATCCAAGGAATTTTTATGATAGCCGTTTTAAGCGGCTATTGAATTTTTAGCTTTTTCATTAATTCATCTTCGACTACTTGGCTGGATAGCTTTTGGCTTTTGGAAGGATTGGCTACAGTGGCATTTATATTATTAGCTACTACTCGGATAAAAGAAAATGAAAGAACTACATTAAACTCTTCTGCGAAACAAGATTTTAGCGAGATGATAGCACTCGCTCACCACGGCGTGGTGATTATTTTTATTATTAGTATTCGTGCCTATGTTTTTATTGAACAAAGTATTAGCACATGGTTACCATTTCAATAATAAAATTTTACGTCTGAGTCCGACGATGAGTGTTGAAATGTCAAGTATTTTATAATGTTCTTATGTAATTAGACACTTAATGGCTAGTTTTTTTATTGAAAAAAATTGCAAAATTCGCTGGCTCACTTTATTGTTTCTATGCATTTTAATTTCGATTGGTATGTTCTTATTATTGTTACCTTCTGCCCATACCCCATCCTCTGCGCCCATTACTTCCTAGTGGCATACTCCCTGGCACGCTTATCTCTTACCTTTAATAGGTTTAGCTCTTCCTCCGGTTTATCCTGTACTTTGCTCAACTTTATTAAGTGCATTTCCCCTTCCTCGCCATAGTACAATGATGGGCCTAATTATGATTTTTTCTACACTAGCTGAAACTATAGGTTCAAAATTAACAGGGGTATTTTTTTTCAATGACAAGGTAGCTACGCGGAGCTGAGACTTTCACTTATTCCTCTTGGTCTTTACTTTTTTGCTTCTACCCTATTTATTTATATTGCGAAAAAAAGAAATTATCTCAGAGACATCATCTAAAGCACTTCCTAACAATTTAGACAAAGAGATAGTCACAGCAAAAGAGTTTTCTTAATTTGATCAAACTTCACTCTAAAGTTACAAAACGAATAAAATCCGTATAGTTTAGACTTCCATGACTGTATGAAAAGTCAAACTTTCACTTTATTGTGTTAATACAGTAATCCTAGAAGTTATTAATCAATATAATATCTCTAAATTACAGACTGGTAACCTAGATACCTACAAAGACATCACCATTGTTATCTTTTCATTTCTGATAGATGCCTATTTACCTCGTCTTGGCTACAAAACTTTTATGTTATTAGGCTTAACCCTCATTAGCATTACTTGCTATTTGATACCAATAATTAACCAAATGTGAATGATTTATCTCTTGCTAATAAGCGTAGGGATTAGTTATTGCTTTGGTTAAAGTTTCAGTTCATTCCACAATTGGTTCAATTACAAAAAACGAACAAGAACACGTTAGCTTTACCAGTACTTTTGAAGGAATTTTCATGATCGGTGTATTGGTAGATACTGGATTCTTAGTTTTTTTATCAATTTACCTCACACGACTTGTCTTGATGGATTCTGGCTTTTAGGAGGATTAGCCACAGTTACTTTTCTTTTCTTAACTACCATTCGTTTTGAGGAGTCCCATATTCGATCCACGCGGTACTCTACGAAAAAGGAATTCCTCGAAATGATCACTCTCATCCGTCATCCGCCCATAATTACATTTATCATTGCTATTTTTGGTTATGTATTTATCGAGCAAGGAATTAACACTTGGCTTGCTACATTTAATAAAAGTTTTACATCTAAAGCCTACAATGAGTGTCGAAATGGCGAGTATTCTTTCGCGAGCTTATACTATTGGGCGCCTATCTGCTGATTTTTACTTAAGAAAGTCCATTGGATGGTACTGCCGGTTATCTACATAGTCGCTTCCGCATTAACGATTATCGTGTTATTCTCTCGACCCACTCTGCAAGCTAGCATTGTGAATGCATGGAGTCAAGCGCTCTAGCGAGCCTATCTCTTTTCCGCTTATCAGGCTTTTTTCTGGGGCACCTATTTACCCTACTCTACCCTACCGTGTGTTCGACTATGCTGAGCGCTTTATCCAAATACCGTCATAGCACCATGGATGAGATATACTTTTAATTTTCTCAGCACTGGGCCGAACAGTTGGCTTTAAAATAACCACTGTGGAATTTGGGCAATTGGGTGGCTAATACAGTCCTTCATCCTAATTCATATCCCGCTAGGGCTTTTATTTCTCATGCTTTTCCCTTATTAGAGGTTATTTACAGATTAGATTCATCCAGTACCATCCCCCCCCAGATAATACTTTGATTTAGTCAGGAGAAGGAGCAGCCGGATTTGATTTTACTCATTTTATCGATCAGCATTACGTATTTCACCGCTAAAGGTCCCGCTTGTTCAAGTCGCTTAGATCTCGTAATGGCTCTTACAAAGAATTTCGCTCATCCGAGTTTTTTTTAAAAGCTTCAACTTTTTCAAAATATTCAGGCAGTCTGTGAGTCAGAGTGGGATTTTTCATATCGCTGGATGCACGATAATACGTTACTGACTTCACTTTATACCACTGAATTAATTCCTGTTGATTTGAATGTTTTTCTATTTAATATAGAAAATAAAATTATATAGAAAATAAAATTGAAAATAAACTGGCTGATTATTTTCGCCACTTTAAAAATTATAATAAGGCTGAATTTTATCAGTGACGAGCGGAATATCGAAAGCAGGCCATCGAAAAATTTTGTTGGGATCCTTAGGAGCAATTCCACTTTGATTATTGCTGGAGCGAAGAGAAAAGATCGACAGTTTATACATTATAGCAGCTGCTTTTCCTTCATTCTTCAAATTAGCTTCCTTACCTCAAGCCACAGCTATTACTCACAAATTGTTAAATTATTTCCTTTACGAGGGTGGGTTAATTACTATTTTACAGAAAGCAATCAGCAATGGGATAAACCCAATGGATACCCCCTTCATTGGATTGTTATTAAAGGTTTACTAAATTACGGTTTTAAAACTCAGGCAAAAATTATCATAGAACGGCGGTTTATCCTTAAACCGTTTAGTATTTCAACACACAGCAAAAATTATGGAGAAATATAATGTCTAAAATCCTTCTAGTATAGTTAGTGGAGGAGAATATCCCGTACAAGATGGATTTGGATGGACTAATTGGCGTCGTTGTCGCTTTAAATTCCTTATTCAGTTTTGCTAACAGCATGTTCTCAGAAGCGTTAACTCCAGAGAAAGCAGGTCTCTAACAATCTTCTCCTTTCAAATTTTAATTGTCAGCGTCGTCAATAATTTTAAGAAGTTAACTTGTACGACCGTGCCAATTTTTATGAAATATTCATTTAACCACTTAGAGTCCTCATGAAAGAGTCGAACGCATCTGTGACTGTTATGATAACCTAGGAAGATAGAGCCGTGTATTGCCCCCGATAAAAAAACATACAAATAGGACATCGGCGCACTACCGTTAGTTTCAATGGGATATTTTCCCGATTTACAATTTTCACTGTGTACGCGAAATATTTTAAATTTGCCTACAATTATTTCGCAATTTTCCCTATCAGAACAAACTATCCTTTCCAGTAGAAATAGGTCCCCAAATGAACCAAATTTCCTTCAGCGTCATAAGCAGAAAGGCATGCTCTTTTAAATTTTGATGAGCAATAATTTTTTACTCTAAGTATTAACTTTTAAAAGAAATGGAGAAATAAAATTATAACTTAGCTGCAATAAGTCCATCCGGAACGAGAATCCACGAGCGCAAAGTCACGGACATATTCATTTGATTGAGTTGTATTACTAATTGACGCTCCTTTGAATTTGGAAATAATTTTCTCCAAGAATCGCTACTTTTAATTTTTATGCAATGAAAATCTTTTGCTTGGTATAACTTCCGCCCATAAAATCCCTTACCACTTTCGCGAGGAAAAAATTTAGGACGACTCAAATGTCCAACAGATGAAAGATTCGAAGTATGGAGTGTCGAACAACTTGAAATTAATAAAACAGCTACCACTAATAAGAATTTATTCAATTTATGAAATTTTATGAAAATTCACTTTATTTGTTAGTCTTACTTTCTTTCTGTAGAAAAGACTGGTGAAAAGGAAGATATCATTCGGTTTCAAGTAATAAAATATAAAATCAATGGAAGGAAGACTTATAATTACTAAACCTGTGCTGAACAATATTTCATACTAAAAATACTGCTTAAAGGAATGGTATTGGGCGGAATAAATTCTACAATTAACGTAGTAACCGAGCCAATTTAAACCTACTAGGGCAACCATCCAAATTCCCCAATTTCTTCGAGAAATTTAAAAGCCTTTGAGCTTTTAAATGTTTTTATAACGCAATCGAATAACAGCAATAAACATTAAGAATATACATAAACATATATAATTGCGAAGCTAGAGCAGTCAATAACCAATATGAAGCATTAACACTCGGCAATAATAAAAAAACTAATGGCAGCTCCATCACAATGAATGCTTATAAAATTAATAAGGTACCGGGAGCGCCAAAGCAGTTTTCGCACAAGAAATGAAAATTTATTTGCGTATCTTGTAAAGCATAAAACAAATCGCGAGTAGGTGCAATAATCGAATTATTATAACTCCGCCCATCCCTCCAATAATTAACATCAATGCAATTATCAGGTAAAATCCAATTTAAATGATAAGTATTAAAAAAATGCATCAAACGCCTGCATAATTCCAGTGACCAAACTAATTTTTTTCCTCGGTAAAACCATAACGATCGACAACGATCCACAAATTAAAGTAATTACAATAATAAATGTCGCAATTAACATTGCTCTGGGATAAGCTCCTTGCGGGTTATTTACATCGGAAGCATGGACAGTCGCGATGATTTCCATCCCACAAAAAGACATCATTATACCTGTTAAAGCTACCCTACCCACATCTCATTTTTAACATGAGGTAACAGTTCTTCTGCATGAAAAGAAATTTGTATCAGTTTCCCAGAAAATAACCATGCGGCACCTAAAGCGATAATTAACGTCATAGGTAATAACAACTTTGCTAATGCGCAAAAATTGCTAAACTGCGCTGAAGATTTAATTCCAAATAAATTAATCACAGTTACACCCCGGAAAGCACATAAAATTGTGGTAATTAAAAAAAATTTTGTTCATTGCGCTAAAGTAGGAGAAATTAAATAGCCAATCGTCCCTGTAATAAAGGATAAGATAGTCGGATACCAAATAACATTTTCTATCCACTGGAACCAGATCGCAAGAAAGCCAAATTGTACACCAAAAGCACTTTTTACCCACGAGTAAATCCCACTCAGATCTTTACTGTTCGATGGAGCTCCGCTGCTATCAACGCACTTGATAGTAAGAAAAAGATCGCACCTAGAATAAAAAAGAAAATTAATGAGCTACCAAACCAGAACCATCGCTCGTAAATTCCGTATACTATCCACCACGGACCCCACTCGGTAATTATTGTTAAACTAAATACATTCAGCGTACGCTTATTTACTACATAACTCATTAATTTATAAACCTTCGAGAACCCGTCTCACCAATCCTACGCTTGCCGAGTAAAAATTTTTATTTCATCCGATTTTATGTAAGGCAACTTATTGACTACCATCACTAACATTTTGGCCGTCTTTCTTATAGTCTCTTCGTCGTGTCCTTCCACCATTACTCGAACTACTGGTTCCGTCCCAGAAGGACGTAATAATACACGCCCCTTACCATTTAATTGTTTCTCCGCTTCTGCTACTGCTTTTTCAATAGTCGGATGCTGCATATTAAGCATCCCATTAATAGGAACGTTAATTAAGACTTGTGGGTGCTTAACCATTACTTTTTTAAGCTCTGCCAGAGAATTATTGGTTTGTTGCATGATTTTTAATATCTGTAAAGCAGTAATAATACCATCTCCTGTAGTAGTAAAACCAAGATCGACAATATGACCAGAAGATTCGCCCCCCAATAACCAGCCTTTCTGTTGCATCAATTCTAAAACGTAACGGTCACCCACTCGAGAACGCTCAAACGCAATATGATGGCGCTTTAATGTTTGCTCTAATCCTAAATTACTCATTATGGTACCTACCACTCCCAAGGGGCAATTTTCTTTTAAATGGAATCGATCGATAGCCATAATGCATAATAATTCGTCTCCATCTACTCTAACACCGTGATGATCTATCATAATCAGACGATCGCCATCGCCATCGAAAGCTATGCCAACATTAGCTTTGTGCTTAAGAACACTCTTTTGGAGTTTCTGAGTATTAGTGGCTCCATATTCATGATTAATATTAAATCCATCGGGCTCATCACCAATCGCGATCACATCTGCACCCAGTTCATGAAAAATACTGGGCGCAACAGAATAAGCAGCACCATTGGCACAATCAACAATAATTTTTAATTTTTTCAAAGATAAATTTGAAGGAAAAGTGCTTTTACAAAATTCAATATAACGGCCATGAGCTTCGCTCATTCGCGCTGCTTTTCCTAAGCGGTCAGCTGACACCGTACGCATGGGTTTATCGATATGATCCTCAATAGCCAGCTCCAATTCATCGGATAGTTTAAAGCCATCCTTATTAAAAAATTTCACTCCATTATCAGGATAGCTGTTATGCGAAGCACTAATTACAATTCCCGCATCAGCGCGAACAGAATGTGTCAAATACGCAATGGCAGGAGTAGGCATAGGTCCTATCAATTTAATGTTAACTCCGGCAGCAGATAATCCTGCTTGCAAAGCCGATTCAATCATATAACCTGAAATACGTGTATCCTTCCCAATTAAAACCGTCGCCGAATGACTATTCGCTAAGACTTTTCCCACCGCCCAACCGAGCTTGAGCATGAACTCAGCGTTAATCAACGATTTTCCAACTTGTCCCCGAATTCCATCGGTTCCAAAATATTTTTTTTTCAGTTCCTTTCCCTCTATTTTTTCATCCTATCCAATGAGATTGACCTCGCGGGCATAGGCAGCAATACGAACTGCTTCCCGACTTGC
Source organism: Coxiella-like endosymbiont of Rhipicephalus sanguineus (assembly GCF_018687865.1). Taxonomy (NCBI): domain Bacteria; kingdom Pseudomonadati; phylum Pseudomonadota; class Gammaproteobacteria; order Legionellales; family Coxiellaceae; species Coxiella-like endosymbiont of Rhipicephalus sanguineus. The sequence goes on from NZ_NIQB01000078.1 coordinate 9,057, forward strand.
TTTAACATCATGAGTGCGAATGATAGAAGCGCCCTGATAGACGGCTAACACATCAGCAGCGACGCTACCAAATAGTCGGTGTGCCGGCAATTGGCTTAAGATATCACCGATCATCGATTTTCGCGACCATCCTGATAACACCGGTAATCCTAAAGATAAAAATTCAGATAAGTGGTTTAATAGATAAAAATTTTCCTTCAAATTTTTTCCGTAGTGACCTTGACCAAAGCCAGGATCAATAATTATTTGATTCCAAGAAAGTCCCTGGCTTTCACAACGCTCTACAGCAGCTTTCAAGTCCCTCTTCACAGTTTCTAAAAGATGGACGCACGAAGTTGAACCCGGTTTTCGCTTCGAAGTAGGAAAATGCATTAGGCACACAGGACTTTTTAATTCTCTTGCAGCTATTAATGCGCCTTCTACCTGCAAGGCCCGTTGGTCATTAATAATATCTGCTCCCGAATTTATCGCTTCACGCATAACTTGAGGACGGCTGGTATCGATGGAAATTAAAATATTAAAACGTTTTTTTATTTCTTCGATAGTAGGTATCAATCGATCAAGTTCCATCTGAAGAGAGGGGGAGTCCGTATCAATATTCACAAAGGGGTTCGTAGCCTCACTGCCAATATCTAGTATATCAGCCCCCTCACGAGCCATTTTCTCTGCTGTCTGGAAAGCGGAATTTAAATCGAGATGCGGATTGTAAAAAGAATTAGGAGAAACATTAATGATTCCCATAATGGCAGGCTCGGAAAAGGTGATCTTTCGGTTTCCCCTTAACTGCAACTGAAACTTTACTTCTGACATCAAGCACCCCCTCCTTACATTAACCCTTCCGCGGGCGGGATAGGGAATACGAGGACGATATTATAACGGCTGAGCATCTTCGGCAGGACAAATTTTTCCTGAATGTAAGGGTTTGGATTCACCATCTCGGGAAGATGAATCTTTTTTCACAGATTCTGAAACAGCCCCATCATCCTCTTTCCACCCAGGCGGTGGAGAAGGCTCTTTCCCCGCTAAAATTTCCTTAATTTGAACCTCATCAATAGTTTCATATTTAATTAATGCATTAGCCATAAGGTAAAGCTGATCCATATGTTCTTCGAGGGTTTTCTTCGCTGTGTCATAAGCCGTATCAATAATGCGACGCACTTCAAAATCAATTTCTTTACTGGTTGCATCGGAAATGTCTTTACGCTGTGTCACGGAACGTCCGAGAAAAACTTCACCTTCTTCTTCCCGATAAGTTAAGGGACCTAGTTTGGCCGACAATCCCCACTTTGTTACCATATTGCGGGCAATCTCAGTGGCTTTTTCAATGTCGTTGGATGCACCTGTGGTCACCCGTTCTTCACCAAAAATAAGTTCTTCAGCAATTCGTCCACCAAACAACCCCGCTAATTGGCATTCTAAACGACGTTTGCTCATACTATAACGATCTTGTTCAGGCAAGAACATTGTCACGCCTAAAGCCCGACCTCGCGGAATAATCGTGACTTTATAAACGGGATCGTGCTCAGGCATATGCAATCCCACAATTGCGTGACCTGCTTCGTGATAAGCCGTCAATTTCTTTTCTTCATCGCTCATTACCATTGAGCGTCGTTCGGCTCCCATCATAATTTTATCTTTCGCACGCTCAAATTCAGCCATTCCAACGTCTTTCTTGTTTTCACGCGCCGCAAATAAAGCAGCTTCGTTGACAGTATTAGCTAAATCAGCCCCAGAAAATCCTGGAGTGCCTCGAGCAATGATAGAAGCTTTAACGTCAGACGCCAACGGCAATTTACTCATGTGAACTTGGAGAATACGTTCACGTCCCTTAATGTCTGGCAGGGGAACTACTACTTGGCGGTCAAAACGTCCCGGCCGTAATAAGGCAGGATCAAGTACATCAGGCCGATTGGTGGCGGCCATTACAATAATGTCCTCTTTGCCTTCAAAACCATCCATTTCCACTAAGAGTTGATTGAGGGTTTGCTCTCGTTCATCGTGACCGCCACCTAAACCAGCACCACGGTGACGACCTACGGCATCGATTTCGTCTATAAAATGATACAGGGCGCTTGCTTCTTGGCTTGATCGAACATGTCACGAACCCGGGAAGCACCTACACCCACGAACATTTCAACAAAATCAGAACCCGAAATAGTAAAGAACGGTACTTTGGCTTCCCCAGCTACCGCTTTAGCCAGAAGGGTTTTACCGGTTCCCGGAGGGCCAACTAGCAATACACCACAGGGCATTTTCCCTCCTAAGCGCTGAAATTTACCGGGATCGCACAGGAAGTCCACTAACTCTTTGACTTCTTCTTTTGCCTCTTCTACCCCAGCGACATCATCAAAGGTTACCTTAACTTGATCTTGGTTGAGTAGACGAGCTTTACTACGACCAAATGACATGGGACCGCCGCCGCGGCCTCCACCTTGCATCTGTCTCATAAATAAAATCCACACAAAAATCAAAATGAGGAAGGGCAGCCAACTAATAAGAATATGTAAAAAGATACTTTGTTGTTTTGGAGGCTCACCTTTTACACTCACGCCCTTAGCCATTAATTGATTAAGCAGAGCTTGATCTTCCATAGGCAAATAGGTCATAAAATGCTTGTTGTCTTTGGTTATCCCTTTAATCTCATGACCCTGGATAACCACACTGCTGACTTTGTCAGCATTAACTGCTTGGACAAATTGCGAATAGCTATAGGGCTGAACATCGGGTTGTCGTGCACCAAAATTACTGAAGACCGTGATAAGGACTACTGCAATAACCAACCAAAGCAGTAAATTTTTAATAATACTATTCAAGGTATTACCTCGTTTTTACTCATACCTGCTGATTATAGCCCAGAAATTTAGTGGCGAGTATATAAATTTCACTCGATCGGGCTCGTGAAGAACTCGGTTTAAGGAGTTTGACATGCTTAAAATAGGGACGCAAATCAGTTAAAAAAACATCAACACCAGACCCTTGGAAAACTTTAGCCAAGAATCCTCCACCTATTACCAAAATTTTTGAGCACAACACCACGCTACCTCAACCAAATGCAACGATTTCGGCTGATCAATACTCTTCATACCTGAAATATTGGGAGCCATATCCGAAATAACAAGATCTACTTTCCCTTCTTTAGTTTTTTTATGGATCACCTCATTCAACTGATTAAACGTTTCCGCTTCATTGAAATCTCTCCAGATAAATTCAACGCCTGAAATTGGCTGCATAGGCAAGAGATCGAAGGCCACGACCAAGCCCTTGGGTCCTACAAGCTCTTTAGCCACCTGAGACCAGCCTCCCGGAGCCGCTCCTAAATCGACTACAGCCATCCCCGGCCTAAAAAGCTTACATTTTTTATGCATCTCCAAAAGCTTAAAAGCTGCTCGCGAAGCATAACCTTCTTTCTTCGCACGCTTTACATAAAGATCTCTCTCGTGTTCTTGGAGCCAACGTTTACTTTGGATCATTCTTAATTAAGTCGCTTACCGTCTAAATTACTAATAAAAAACTCCTAATTGCAATTTAGCAGCATCAGACATCATCTCTCGGTCCCACGGAGGGTCAAAGACAATTTCCACTTCCGCATCGTTTACCTCAGGAATAGCCAAAATTTTGCGTTTAACATCTTCCACTAATACCGGTCCCATCCCACACCCAGGTGCTGTTAACGTCATTTCGATAACCACACGAAAAGTATCTTCTTTCAATCGCTCAATATCGCAAACGTATACCAATCCCAATTCGACAATATTGACAGGAATTTCCGGATCAAACACCGTACTGAGTTGGGCCCATACTTTATCTTTGATAGTGGCATCAGGTGGCAAATCTTCCAAAGGGCTTTTAATTGCTTTTCCTAAAGCATCGGCGTCTCTCCCTTCAATTCGGACTAAATTCCCAAAAATATTTACCGTAAATGTGTCACCCGAACTCTGTACTACAGTCACCTCGGTTCCTTGAGGAACTCTAATAGACGTCCCCGACGGCACCAACGTTGCCGTCGTATCGCGACTTAGTACAATAATTTCTTTTTCATATTCATTATTCCTTATCATCAACGTTTTCGTCTTCTCTTAAATGAAAACTTTCTCCACAACCACAAGCACCAATCGCATTAGGATTATTAAAATGTAATTGATGTTGCCCAAAATCTTTTTTCACATAGTCCACTATTGTGCCCTTGAGGAGAGGCACACAATGAGCATCAATTAAAATAGTTAATCCCAAGGCAGTTTTGAGAGAGATATCGCCCTCTTGCGGTCTTTCTACAATCTCCGACTGGTACATGTAGCCCGAGCAGCCCGTTTTTTTCACCGATAAGCGAAATTGTACTTCTTTTCCACGTTTTTTTATTACCGATTGAAGGTGTTTATAAGCTGCCTCTGTCAGTTCGATAATTTTTACATCATTCATTATTCTATCCTCACGGGTAGGTCAATCTGACCACGCAGAGCGGCAAACATAGTGTGCCAACATAAAGTAGCGCATTTCACCCGCGTAGGAAATTCAGCAACACCACCTAAAGCAGCTAATTTCCCTAATTCCTCTACGTTAGAACTTTTCCCAGTCACCAAATCATGAAATTGAGAAAATAAAATTTCACTTTGCTCGAGGGTTTTGCCTTTTAAGGCCTCCATCATTAGCGAAGCTGAAGCAATAGATATGGCACAACCACTCCCTTCAAAAGTTGTTTCTTTTATCACACCTTCTTCTTCACAAAAATATACCGTTAATCGATCACCACATAGCGGATTATAGCCATCATGTACGTGTGTGGGATCCGCTAAACGCCCAAAATGTCGTGGCTTTCGACCGTGATCGATAATTATTTCTTGATATAAATCACGTAAATCATTCATTCTTTTAATCTGCGAAAAATTTTTCATTAAATATTTGATTAACCCAAACTAAACCGTCAATCAACCGATCAATATCGTCGAACGTATTATAGAGACCGAACGTAATTCGTGCCGTTGCAGGCAACCTAAACCGCTCCATTAAAGGCATCGCACAATGATGACCAGCCCGGATAGCAATCCCTTCATGATCTAAAATCGTTGCAATATCATGCGGATGAGCCTGTTCCATAGTAAAAGAAATTACACCGACTTTATTCGGAGCGTTACCTATAATTTTTAACCCAGAAATTTGGTGTAATTTTTGCGTCACATAATTCAATAAAGCTTTTTCATGAGCATTAATTTTTTCAAAACCAATCGCCATAAGGTAATCAATGGCTGTCCCAAGCCCAATAACACCAGCTATATGAGGCGTACCTGCTTCAAATTTATGAGGTAACACGTTGTATTCCGTTTTTTCAAAGCTGACTCGGCGAATCATATCCCCACCCCCTTGATAGGGAGGCATCTTCTCTAACAAGTTAGTCTTTCCGTAAAGAACACCAATCCCCGTAGGGCCATACAATTTATGTCCCGAAAAGGTATAAAAATCGCAATCTAAATCTTGAACATCCACAACCATATGAGGAATCGCTTGTGCACCGTCTAATAAAACGGGAATATTTTTCTGATGGGCTAAACGAATCATTTCCTTAACAGGATTAACTGTGCCTAATACATTAGAAACATGAATTAGTCCTACAATTTTCGTACGTTCTGTTAAGAGTTTTCGATATTCGTCTAAATTTAAAATTCCATTATCATTAACCGGAATTATTTTTAACTTTGCCTCCGCTCGCTCACATAACAGTTGCCAAGGTACAATATTGGAATGATGCTCCATTTCTGAAATTACAACTTCATCGCCCTGTTGAACTTGCATGGCGCCAAAACTAGAAGCAACTAAATTAATCGACTCTGTCGTCCCTCGGGTAAAAATAATTTCGTGTGTATAGGCAGCATTGATAAATGCTTTAATTTTTTTACGCATATTTTCATAAGCGGTCGTTGCCCGCTCGCTGATAGTATATATCCCCCGGTGCACATTGGCATTGTTATTACAATAATAATGACTCATAGCATCAATCACTATCTGGGGTTTTTGCGCCGTCGCTCCAGAATCCAAATATACTAGAGATTTTCCCCGAATCCGCTCTTTTAAAAGAGGGAAATCATCACGTAAAAAATCAAGTGAATTAATTATGACAATCTCCCAGGCAATTCAATAGCCCTAAACATTTAATAATTTTTTGATGTATTCGCTCGGCAATAAACTTATGAGGTATTTTTTCTATAATTTCACTAGCAAATGCACAAGCGAGTAAATGCTCGGCTGCAGAACGGTCAATACCGCGACTACACAAATAAAATAGAGCTTCATCGTTTAACTGGCCACTGTAGCGCCGTGGGTGCAATTTACATCGTCATTATAAATCTCAAGCTCCGGTTTAGTATTAACCTCAGCTTCATTTGAAAATACTAAATTTTTATTGATTTGATGGGCGATCGTTTTCTTTGCCTCTGAATGGACAAAAATTTTCCATTAAACACAGCTCGAGATTTACCACTAATAATACCCTTATAAATTTGTTGGCTCACACATCCAGAAACACCATGATCAATACGAGTATGATTATCAATATGCCTCCCGCCTTTCAAGTGATAAAATCCTAGCAACTGACACGAAGCATTATGGCCTTCTAATGCGTAATTCAAATCTTCACGCGCCAGTGCTCCCCCTAATGAAACATGACAGGAAATCACTTGACTGTTTCGCGCTTGACAAATTTGGGTATTTGCAATATGAAAAGAATTGTTATTTTCTCCCTGCAATTTATAAAACACTAAATTAGCAGAGGCTCCAACATTTACTTGAGTCACGATATTATTAAAATAAGTTGTGGGATAGACCCCCTGATATTCTTCTAAAAGAGTGACGTTAGCATTTTCTTCAATAAAAATTAAATGACGCGTTTGGGTCATAGAAAATGGAAAATTTGGCTTCATCAAGTAAAGGAGATGAATCGGTTTTTCAAGCTGGCAATTTTTCGGTACATGAAGAAACATACCGTCTTGAAAAAGACCATCATTTAGCAATGAAAAAGGAGTTTGATAACTCCTCATCTCACCTATAATTTCCTTTTGATTTTCTTTTAGAGCTGCCTTTAACGACATTAATTGAATCTCAGCTGGCAGTTGCATCAAATTTGATAGAGTGGGTGCAAAATGTCCGTTAATAAATACTATGCGATGGGTATCCTCCATAACAAAACGAGTTATATCACAATCAGTTATTTCTCCAAATGAAAAAGTTTGAGAGGCAATTGAGGTAATGTCCGTATATTTCCAATTTTCTATTTTGCAATTAGGGAAGCCCGTCAACAAAAACGTTTTTAATTGTTCGCGTTGCCATGCCTGTAAAGAATTACGGTTTTGATTTTGCAATCTCTTTAAACGAGTTTCTGACCAGCCTTCACTAAGCATTCTCATAACCAACCATACCCTTTCTTTTCAAGTTCATAAGCTAACAAGGGACCACCCGATACCGCGATGCGACCGTCAACCAAGACATGCACAAAATCTGGATTAATATAATCTAAAAGACGCTGATAATGAGTAATTAATAAAATAGCTCGTTTAGAGTTTCGTAAACTGTTAACCCCTTTTGCAACCATTTGTAGGGCATCTATATCGAGACCCGAATCGGTTTCATCTAAAACGGCAAGAGAAGGTTCGAGCATTAGCATTTGCAAAATTTCATTGCGCTTTTTCTCCCCCCCAGAAAATCCTTCATTAACTGATCTTTTTAAAAATTTGTCCTCCATATCAACCAAGGCTAATTTTTCCTTCACTAAAGTCATTATATCCAGCGCATCTAATTCTAATTCACCACGTTTTTTTCGGATGCTATTAACAGCCGTTTTCAAAAAATAAAGGTTATTAACACCAGGGATTTCCACAGGATATTGAAATGCCAAAAATAAACCTGCCACAGCACGATCCTCAGGTAATAGTTCCAATAAATTCTGATTGAAATAGGTCACTTCACCTGCTGTAACAGCATAATTATCCCGACCAGCCAATACAGACGCTAAGGTACTTTTACCAGAACCATTAGGCCCCATAATAGCGTGAACTTCACCAGCATTAACAGCTAAATCCACTCCGCGGAGAATCTCATTATTATTTACATTTACATGTAAGTTTTTTATTATTAACATAGATATCTCTTTTTAAATTAACCGCCATCATCCCACAGCTCCTTCTAAACTGACCTCCATCAATTTTTGTGCTTCGACAGCAAATTCCATTGGCAATTTTTGAAAAACTTGTTTACAAAAACCATTTACAATCATTGATACAGCGTCTTCTTCAGTAATACCGCGTTGACGACAATAAAATAATTGATCCTCTCCAATTTTAGAGGTCGTAGCTTCATGCTCAATACGTGCCGTAGGATTTTTCGCTTCAATATAAGGAAAGGTATGAGCGCCGCAATGACTTCCCAACAATAAAGAATCGCATTGGCTATAATTATGAGCATTTTCAGCAATTGGTCCAACACGCACCAAACCGCGGTAACTATTTTGCCCATGGCCGGCGGCAATTCCTTTAGAAATAATTGTGCTCCGGGTATTTTTACCGATGTGGACCATTTTCGTACCTGTATCAGCTTGCTGAAAATTATTCGTCAGAGCCACGGAATAAAATTCTCCAACGGAATTATTGCCTCTTAAAATAACACTAGGATACTTCCAGGTAATTGCAGATCCCGTTTCGATTTGTGTCCAAGAAATTTTAGAATTATTTCCGCAACACGTACCCCGTTTTGTCACAAAGTTATAAATCCCCCCTCGTCCATTTTCATCTCCTGGGTACCAGTTTTGTACGGTGGAATACCTTATTTCGGTATTGGCTAAAGCTATTAATTCGACCACGGCAGCATGTAATTGGTTTTCGTCCCGCTGCGGAGCAGTGCAACCCTCCAAATAACTTACATAGCTTCCTTCATCAGCGATAATTAACGTTCGCTCGAATTGCCCCGTATTAGCTGCATTAATTCGAAAATAAGTCGATAATTCCATAGGGCAACGAACCCCTTTCGGCACGTACACAAATGAACCATCACTAAAAACAGCAGAATTTAACGTCGCGAAAAAATTATCACGATAAGAAACAACACTGCCTAAATATTTTTCCACTAAATTGGGATGTTTTTGTACTGCTTCGGAAAATGAACAAAAGATTACTCCTGACGCAGCCAATTTTTCTTTAAATGTTGTTGCTACCGAAATACTGTCGAAAACTGCATCCACGGCAACACCAGCCAGTCGCTGTTGCTCATGCAAAGGGATGCCCAATTTATTGTAAGTCTCGAGTAATTTAGGATCAATTTTCTCTAAGCCTTTAGGTTTCTTTTTCAATTTTGGTGCCGCATAATAACTAATAGCTTGATAATCAATGGGCTCGATACGCAAATGAGCCCATTGTGGCGATTCCAGAGTCAACCAATGGCGATAGGCACGGAGCCGCCACTCTAACAGGAAATTGGGTTCGTTCTTCTTGGCTGAAATAAGCCTGATTACCTCTTCGTTTAACCCAGGCGTGATAACATCTGTTTCAATGTCGGTAGTAAAACCATGTTCATAGGTTTTATTAACGACTTTCTGTAAATAACTTTCATTCGTCATTATTTTCCCCAAATTCGGATCGTTAGCAGAGGAATTCTGCCCACGCTCACGGAGAGTCACTGCACTGGCAGTGATCGCATTGAAAAGTGGTTATTCGTTTTTTAGTTAATGGTTTTTTCATATCTGCAAGATTCAAACTATCCAACACTTCAAATACCAACCCATTAATGAGCTGCCAATTGTTACGTAATCCGCAAACAGTGTCATGTTCGCATCGATTCTCATCTCGGCTGCATTCGGTCATCGCGGGCTTGCCATCAATGGCAGTGATAATTTCGGATATACTAATCGCTTCCGGTGATCGTGCCAATTGATAGCCCCCATTAACACCGCGTTCAGAATTAACTAACTTGCTTTCATTCAAAAGCTTCAACACTTTACTTACGGTAGCCATTGAAAGAGGTGTCACCCGCGCAATTTGTGCCGCACTAAAGCGCTCTTGTCGGGAAGCCAAGATGGTCATTACCATCGTGGCATAATCAGCTAGTCGACTAATTTTTAACATCTTATCTTTACCTATCTTCTTTCTCACGAAAACTTTCTTTGCTATCCCGCGGGACGAGGGAACCTTTAGTTTTTCTATTTTTGTCATGTAGAGAGGGTATTACTCTTGCCTTTGCTTAAATATTTACAATATAGTACCATATTTGTCCTATTTCGCAATAAAGAATACAAACGCTGCTATGATTTTTTCAAAAAGCAAAAATCGTCGCCTTTCCACGCTCTTGAGTGTTTCGCTTATAAGTGCTGTCGTAAATACCTTACTCGCTTTATTTAAAATTGACGTTGGAATTATTGGCTATTCTCAAGCTTTAATTGCTGATGGAATTCATTCCTTATCAGACCTCCTTACTGACGGGCTTGTAGTCATAGTGGGGCATCTTGGGGCCCAATCACCAGACAAGGAACATCCCTACGGTCATGGGCGCATCGAAACGATTGGAGCAATTATTATTTCCCTCATTCTCATTTTTATTGCTCTGGGGATCACTTTTGATACCCTCCAGAATATCATTCATCGGGTTCACTCCACGACACCCACTTTCCCCGTCATTATTGTGGCCATCGTTTCTGTAATTGCAAATGAAAGCTTATTTCGCTACACGCTAATAAAAAACAACAAAATTAATTCTGACCTGTTGCGTACTAACGCCTGGCATAACCACAGTGACGCCTCGTTTCGTTGATTGTTTTAGCCAGCGTGATTGGTACTCGGTTAGGCATCACTTATCTTGATTCCATCGGCGCCTTAATTATCGCACTTTTAATCTTGCGTATGGGCCTCAAAATAATATGGAAAAATATTCAAGAACTCATTGATGCGGCTGTCGATGACGAAACTCTTGAAAAAATTACTAACATTATTTCCACTGTCCCCGGTGTTCTTTCCATCCACCAATTACGAACGCGTTCGCACGGAGGCAATATTTTCATAGATGTTCATATTCAAGTCTCCCCCGACATCAGTGTATCGGAGGGACATTACATTAGCGAGCAGGTGCATGTAAATCTTATGAAAAATATTTTCCATATCGTTGATGTTACCGTTCATATTGATCCGGAAAATGACACTACTTCAACACCTTCAGTAAATTTACCCAGTCGCGAAGATATTCATCGTTTATTAAAAGTCCATTGTCAAAATTTACCAAGTTTTAAAGAAATCCGCCGGACAATCTTACATTATTTCGACGGTAAAGTTTATATTGAAATTTATCTGCCATTAACAGCAATTAAAGATGAGAAAGAACAGTTAGAATTGCAGTATCAGGATATTGTCTCTCGAGTAAAATATATTGCCAAAGTATCTCTTTATTTTGAATAGTGGATCACTTAATCCATGAAAAAAAACTTATTTATTCTATGACATCGAAACCACTGGTTTAAATAAGTGCTTCGATCAAATTTTACAATTCGCTGCTATTCGAACTGATGAATCATTAAATGAACTAGAGCGACACGAAATTCGCATTCGCCTCAATCCCGACATCATCCCTTCTCCTACAGCAATCATCACCAATCGAATATCGGTTGCCAAAATGCTTTCCGGAAAACCTGAAATTGAAGCTATTCGAGAAATCCACGAATTAATGAACAACCCTGGTACTATTAGCGTTGGATATAATACGCTCGGTTTTGATGACGAATTTTTACGCTTTTCTTTTTATCGAAATTTACTACCACCTTATACCCATCAATTCAATAATCAATGCGGACGATTGGATCTTTTTCCAATTACCATTTTATATTACTTATATAAATCAGATGTTTTAAATTGGCCAAACCCGTTAAATATGAAATTAGAAAATTTATCCAGAATGAATCAACTAGCACATGGGCAGGCTCATGATGCCATGGTAGACGTGAATGCATGTATTAGCTTAGCTAAAAAATTAATGGCTCACGAGGAAATGTGGCAATACGTCATCGGATATTTTGATAAGAAAATAGAAACTCATCGATTAGCCCAATTACCAGCGGCAATTAAAAGCAAATTTTA
>NZ_NIQB01000079.1:0-1735 GCF_018687865.1 Coxiella-like endosymbiont of Rhipicephalus sanguineus
TCAGAAACTGTCGCTATTTAATTCTTTGTTAAGCTTATAGCCGTTGTTTTTAATTAATTTTTAAAAGAAATCAACTCTTTTTCTAAAAAAGAGACCTTTCTTGATTTAAGAACGGATAGTAAGCTTTTTCCACTGTATTTTAATAGGTCTAATTTTTTTAGGATTAATAGGATTAAATCGTAGCAACAAATAACGGCACTTGTGGGAACTTCTTGATACAGTGCATAGGGGATGTAGGATGGTGAAGCCGATCAATTTTTTCCTGACTTTCCTTACTTTCCTTTTTTCAAATTATTTTCCTTTGGTAATTGTATTCGTATTTATTGGGAGAAAATCCTGAATGGGAAAAATTGGTGTTATTACTCAAAAATTGTCATCCCGAAACGATAAAGCGACCGATTGCGATTTTTATGGGTTGGTTACTACGGGTCGTCAACCCTTCCGACCAGGAAAGTCGAGAATGGCTTCGTAAAATATTTCAATTGGATTTTGATGATTTGTTATACGAAGAAGATCGCCGACGTAATAAAGATTTAACCGTTAATTCGCTCTTATATACCGTTAGTAAGCGATATGATTGCGCAAGGCAAAGATGAGTGGGTCCAATTATTTTTAACACACGGAGGAACCTCAGAATCTATTCAGGCTTTGGTGCTAGCAGACTATGAACCTCATTACAACAGTCTAGAAGAAATAATTTATAGAAGTTGGGGTTTCGGCGCTTTTAAAAATTTAAAATATGACACTATTATTCAGTTGCTTCAGAAAACAGATATACAAAAAGTAGTCATTTTATTTCTCCTGGAGATTACACGATTAAAGAGAAATCGGATACCCCTGTCGCTATAGTGGAAAAATCTATACGGATTAGAGAGAGCGCGTATCGATATATTGATGTTGATACATATAAGCTTTTGTTAGAAATGATTAAATCTCTGGATGTCTCAGGTCACCCAGAACTACGGAATTCACGATTAAGTGCTGAAGAGAGCCATCAATTAGAATTAATTATTTCCGGTGTAATGAATTTATATCATCGCCCGGTTATTGACTCCGCTCGATTTCTTCATGAAGAATTAGAAGCCATAATCGCTCATTGGATTGGCAATCAAAGAATCGATGAAGAGGATTTCATTGAAATCAAGTGCCGAATGGAATCGGGGTAGGCTGATTATTGTAAGCAGAGAGTTTCTTTTAGCGATGTAAAACGAACGGCTGAGAAAATGGCCAACTACTATGAACGACTCGGCTATCCAGAACACGTCCCGAGCGATTTTAGCGAAATTGCCTAGGGAAAATCAGCCTTCCGTCACAGGGGTTTTCCAAACGACCGTTTTGGGTGAGATGAGCTGAAACATACCCGCTGTGATTCAACCGCTCAATCACTACTTTCCAGAGCAGACTTACCGGTGATTACGGGATAGCCCGTTTACGTGAGCCGAGAGGGAAGAAGAAATGACATTGAATTTCTGTCACTCATTGTTCTTGGGTTGGGGTTCTTGGGTTGGGAGTGTCGGGTTTTATTCTTTCCTTGACCCGGAGTATTTGCCCCCTTGGGTGTCGTGCTGTGTTTGTCGGGCTGGAAATTCTCGTTATTAAGGGCGTCATTGAGCATTGGTGGAAGTTGGGGTTTGTTTAAATTAGGTAAAAAGATCACGAATCAGGTTTGCGATAGGCCTGCGAAAGTGAAAGTGAGCACTTCACGGATTCAAGTCCCTTCCTCCCCAAGAAAAGG